>JAYRNY010000067.1:0-2510 GCA_041911975.1 bacterium
AGAGCACTCCAGCCTGTTTGGTAGTTCCTGCTGCCAGCGGCTGAATCTCTTTCACTTCACCCTCGCCTTCGCCACTCAAGGACCCATTGTGATGGACAATTCCCGTGGCATGCCCGAGTTCGTGGCCAACCGTCGAACCCAGACTACCTTCAAACACCGTTGTTCCTGACTGGAACTTGCGCTTGTCTACCCGAACCATCTGAACGTTTTTTGGCGGACCTTTTTCTGACAGTCCTCCTGTGCTTTCCTCGAGCGGCATATTCACGAGTAGCAATCCGTGCTGTTCGTGAAGCGTGGCATGCCCGCGATTGAAATTTACAACACGCGATTCGTCACCTGCATATTGTTCAGGCTTGATTGGATGGCAGGCGATGCCGCTTGCGGATGGGTATTTCCCAAAGGTTAATCCATCTCTGTCGTGAATGAAAAGGTCTTTGACCGTCCAGGACGTTCTCTCATGCGAGCCGTCGCGCACGCGAAATCCCCGGTATTCTTCATAGGCGCTGAAACCGTCTCCCATCTTCCCGTTGCCGGTAGGCTCGGAGTCTTTGTCGTCCTTGGCGAGCGGTTTTTGTCCCTTCGAGTCTTCATATGCGTCGGCGATTTGATTGTTGTTGTCGTCTTTTGGAACAGAGACGAGGCAGCATCCCTCGCTTTTGGTGCATTCCTCGAGTTCGGCACCGACTTTTCTCAGCTTTACGCAACCGTCTTCATCTGCGGATGCGTTGATTTTGCTGAATGCGCCCCAATCCTCACAGCTGACAACAATCGTTTTGCGCGTCACTTTGTTTTTCGTTTTCATGGCGCTGCAATACTTCGAGCTGTCTTTTTCGAGACAGTTCAAGGTTTCATTTTTTGCCGGGTCGAAAAACAGATCGAAGTTAGTCTCTTTCCCTGAATTGAGACACTCGCCCTTCTCTTTTGAGTGATAATTCTCCTCGAAACTGAAAGTTATGAAGCATGGCTTCGATGATGGAACCCAGCGCTTATTGCGTTTCTCGTAGATGCGCGCAGTCACTGTCGTCGAAGATGGATTTTTTGGAATCCAGCTGTCGTCATCTCGTTTCAGGTATATGCCAAGCGGAATGGGGTCTTTCTCCTTTTCCGACCCGCCATAGGCCTCAGGCTCTTTGCCCGGACCATCGTCTTTTTCGCCGCAGTTTCCTGCACCGGTCGTTACCACCTTAAGACCGGGAATTTTTGACTTGATTGTTTGCTCGCCCAATCCGTTGCAGCAAACTTTTGTGTTCGAGAGTGTATTTCCACCCCCACGGAATTTGATTTGCACGCATTTGCCAAACTCGCCGGTTAGGGTGGTAGTTGCGCCTGGTTCCACCGTGCCAGTCTTGATCAGTGATTTGCCTTTGTCTGCGCTGAGAATTTCGTAAGTGCCTGCCTGATCGTGGTCGTTAGTGAGAACGATCCTTACAATGCAACAATCCTGGTCTGGCTCACTCTTGGGAGGACAAGCAGGAGGAGGATTTCCCACAGGAATCGTTTCATCACCCGGGCCCGGGCAATCTATATAAGTGTCTTCCAGGCACATCATATCTTGGTATTGCTCTCGATCGTTAGGAACAAATACGGTGCCCTGTGGAATGTAAGCGAGGTGAGCGCTTTGGACTTCCGCCAGTGTTCGTTGTGCAGGGGGAGGTTCGGGAGCACTTTGAGGAGCATCAGTGGGTAAGTTCGCAATAGCATCTGAGGGTGACTCAGAGGTCTGGTTTGATTTCCGAGGCTGTCGTGTTGACTGCATGTCGGCGCGTTTAGTATCTGGCTCCCCTGCCGGCGAAGTGGCACCAGGAGGGGGCTGCTCGCCAAGTTCGGCTGTCGGTGGCTTTTCATTTTTGGATTCGTACTTTTCTGCTTCTTCAGTAGAGGCACCGCCTTTGCAGGTGAGATCCACTGCCTCACAGATCAAGTCGACTCTATTCTTCAGAGTCTTCTTCTCGTCCGAACTCAAGCTCTTGAACTGGACATGTGCTTTGTTGAGCAAGTCGGCTTGCACGGTCTTGGCGTTTACGGCATCGCGAGAAGTCGGATCCTTGCCACCGCGGTTTCGCCAAATGGAAAGCTGAGTGATTGTGGATAAACGGCGCTCAGCATGAATTGGAACATTCTCGAATTTGCCTGATTTGTCGAGTGCCTGAGCCGACTTTATTATTCCCATCGCCCATGCCGGCGGGTTGGGATCGATGGAGTAGAACAATCCCTTGTCTTTCGTCACTTGCGCGTTTGCAGGAGGTAATAGGCTCTTTTTCGAAATGCAGAGCGTTTTTAACGCTTTCTGTGTGGATTCTCCTGTGGAGGGATCCGTCAACACCAACTGACAATGGTTGGTGTTATTCCCGTCGCCAATCAGTTGTACCTGAAGGTTGGATTTCTTGACCAGTGTTTCAATAGCCGCACCATGCTCGGTGGCAAACACGGGCATTTGCGCCAGGCAAAGAGAGTAAATCAGAAAAGCCGACAGGAATTGCTTCAATACGATGTCAGTCCTCAGTTTGAAT
>JAYRNY010000068.1:0-3024 GCA_041911975.1 bacterium
CGCCGCGAAACCGCATATCGGTGCGATTACGCGGCGCGCGTGCGGCTACCAGCCGCGGGTTGCCAGTGTTTCCGTTGCTGCCAGGCTGGCGGCGGTGCGGCCGACCATGGGCTCGCCCAGATTGCGGCTGACTTCTGCCAGTACTTCTGGATCTTGATAGAAGGTAGTGGCCTTCACGATTGCCAGAGCGCGCTTTTCAGGGTTGCCGGACTTGAAGATGCCCGAGCCCACAAATACGCCTTCGACGCCGATTTGCATCATCAAGGCTGCATCGGCAGGAGTGGCGATACCGCCGGCTGCGAAGTTGACGACAGGCAATTTGCCTTCCTCTGCGACTTTGACGACCAGCTCGAATGGTGCGCCAATCTGCTTGGCGTAAGTCATCAACTCTTCTCTCGGCATGATGGTCAGGGTGCGGATTTCCCCGAGGATCTTTCTGGCGTGGCGGACTGCTTCCACAACGTCGCCTGTTCCGGCTTCGCCTTTGGTGCGGATCATCGCAGCGCCTTCTCCGATGCGTCTAAGCGCCTCACCAAGGTTTCTCGCTCCGCATACAAAGGGAATGTCGAACTTGGATTTGTCGATGTGATATTCCTCGTCAGCCGGCGTCAGCACTTCGCTTTCGTCGATGCAGTCTACGCCTAGAGATTGCAGGATTTGCGCTTCGACAAAGTGGCCGATGCGCGCTTTCGCCATCACAGGAATGCTTACCGCTTCGATGATTTTGGAAACCAATTCGGGATCGCTCATGCGCGAGACGCCGCCCTCCGCGCGGATGTCGGCAGGGACACGCTCGAGCGCCATAACCGCCACTGCTCCTGCGGCTTCGGCAATCTTCGCTTGCTCGGCATTGACGACATCCATGATGACGCCACCCTTGAGCATTTGCGGCAACGCCTTCTTCACCTTGTCACTGCCGGTGCGAACGTCGCGGCTCTTCTTCTCTTTAGTTTCGACTGCCATTTTTTCCTCCTGCCAATGGGCTGGCACTTGTTTTCATGAGTTACGCACCATATTCGGTGCGGTCACCAATTTGATCTGTAGGGGCGGCATTCTTTTCGAATCGCTCCAGGTTTCGCTGCGCTCCACCCTTCGCTCCGCCCAGTGTGGGCGAGCCGCCCACACTCCTAACATCTAAATGAGCACTCTCTCATTTCCTCTCTTACTCCAGGCGCTCTCTTTCGAGCGCACCCGCGATACGTCTGCAAAGAAGGCGGCAAGCGCCTTGCTGAGACGTCTTACGCCTTCTCTTATCGTGTCTTCATCGGTTTGAATGAAGCACAAGCGCAAATACTCAGGTTGATCTGCGCCAACAAAGAACAATTCACCGGGAGAGAAAGTCACGCCTTCTCTTTCGGCATAGTTCAAAAACTCACGCGCTGAAAGCCGCGCCGGCAGCTTCGCCCAGACGAACAGCCCACCCTTTGGAACAGTCCATGTCAGGCGTTGCGGTCCGCGATGACGACCTTCAGAGTTGAACGTAATCGGCGAAACATGTTTTTCCAATGCTTCGACCAGCGCTTGAAGACGCTGTTTATAAGCGCTTCTCACATGCTCGAGATGATCTTTGTATAAGCCTTCTTCGAGATAGCGGGCCAGTACCACTTGTGCCATGGAGTTTGTGGTCAGGTCACTGGATCGCTTTGCCGCTCTCAGTCTTGTCATTACTTCCTGCGGCGCCACGAGCCAGCCGAGGCGCAGCCCCGGGCAGAGCGCTTTGGAAAATGTACCCTGGTGAATGACGATGTCCTGCGCACCGGGCTCGGCTCTGAGCGGTTTTCGGCGCTCACCGTCATAGACCAGCTCACCGACAAAATTGTCTTCCAGGATGGGCACTTGATATTCACGCGCCAGCGCCAGCAGTTGCAGCCTCCTGGATTGAGACATGGTGGCACCGGTGGGATTCTGGAACGCCGGCATCACATAGATGAGCTTCGCTTTCTGGCGCTTCAGCACGGTTTCCAGCACATCCATGCGCATTCCTTCTTCATCAACGGGCACGCCAATCAAGCGAGCGTGACGAGCGCGGAAATTGCAGATTGCCCAGAAATAGCTGGGGTCCTCGATAATCACGACGTCGTTTTCGTCGACAAGCGCAGTCGATACCAGGTCTATGCCTTGCTGAGAACCGCTTACAATCAATAGTTCGTCGTGCTGGACTGGCATCGACTGGTCGGCTAGATAGCGAATGACTTCTTCGCGCAGCTCAGCGTCACCTTCCGCCGGGCTGTAGGCGAACATACGATCGACATCACCTTGCCCGACCATCTCGGATACGATGCGCTGGAAGTGCGAGCTGGGATAAAACTCTTCAGTCGGGATGCCGCCACCGAATGAGATGGTGTCATCCTGCAATCCGGACGCCGGAGCCTGGCGGGAAACAATCGAATTGACCGTTTGACTGGCGCGCGAGAACTTTTCTGCCCAAACCATTGGTCTCAGCGGGTTTGAACCAGATGCCAACAAGGAAACGCCTGAACCTGCAGCCTCAGCGCTGCCCGCTTTCGGCACTTCAACCAGAGACCTGACATAGGTCCCCCGCCCGACGTGGCTTTCAATCAAGCCCAATTCGCTCAGTTCCAAATAGGCTCGCGAAACTGTGGACCTATCTATGTTTAAAAGAGAGGCTAATTCACGATTGGTCGGCAGGCGAGATTCAAGAGGCAATTTTCCCGAGCGAATCGCATCCTTTCTAGAGCGAACTATTTGAAGGTAGAGATGGTCGCCCCTCTTTTGAGAGTCATCTGCACTTTCGAGCGATACAATGTCCAGCCAATTCATGAGACAGACCTCAGTTTTGTACGGACAAACCCAGCCAATTCATCCAATCAGCTTCCAACGAATACCGGCTTAATGATTACAACGCCATAATATTGGCGCAAGCCAGTCTCGACCTACTCAAAGGATATACCAGATTGGCTGGCGCAACAATCCAGCCAATTTAATGAAATTCAGCCAATTGGCTGGTCGCGACCATAGGCTCCGGACGGGCGCGCAAATCGAGCACTATGGCTAAAGTGACCG
>JAYRNY010000069.1:0-2938 GCA_041911975.1 bacterium
CCAGGTTCCAATCAAAGCCTGACAGCGTGAAGCATTCGAAAATATAGTCAGCAAATGTGTCCGGAAGCACGATTTTCAGCTGCGCACACCCGTCTATCACATTCAGAAATCCAGCAAAGAGAACTTCCGGTTCTCTTGTCGGCAGCGGCACGCCGCCTTTATCTTTGAATGCGACTTGTTTGGCTGGCGTCGACGGCGCCATTTGCTTGTTGCCCGGCTCTGAATCTTCTGCACGCGCGCCCAGAAAGTCGGTGACATCTGCGTTGCTGACGTCGGCCAGAGCCCCTCGATTGCGACTTGCAAACATGGGTGCGCCCTGTAAGTCAGGCGTGCTGAACATCGACATTGCTGACTGGGAGACGGCCTCGGTTATCGGCGGCACCCACCCGGGCCCGGCTGGTGGTGGTGGGGCTGCTCCAAACCGCATGCTGGCTGCAGGGCTTCCCCAGCCGGTGCCGGCGACGCCCCCGCCCCAGCTGCCTACGCTGCCAAAAGTTGCGTCGTCTGCCGCCCACGCGCTCGGTGTCGGCTGCATTCCCTTCAATATTTCTTTGACCGTGCCGGTGACGTATCCGACCGAAAGTGTATTTGATCCTGACTCGACGTATGATTTGATGCCGCTCGCCAACCGTGTTGCCGGGGTATCAGTACTGAGCAGGCGCGCATCTTTCAAAACAGCAAAGACCACTGTCTGGCGCTTGCTGTCGGTATTGACCTCAATAGTGATCTCTTCTGCGGGCAGGCATTTCTCCGGCATGTTTACCGTGGTTGTCACCGTCGGCGGTGGCACAATGGAAGCCCAGCCTTCCCACGGCTTGTTGTCAATGATGGCTCCCATTGCCAGGAGAGTCACAGGGGCAAATCCATCAACGCTTATCACCTGACCGGCAGTCAAATTCGTGAAGTACAACTCGCGCACGCCTCCCAGCGCGAGTTGCTCGTATGGTTCGTAACCGTGCAGATTCGAGAGATCTTCGTCGGTAAGCATATGATCTCTTTCATACCAGCCGTCTTCGATTGCCAGCCTGAGATTCATTACTGCTTTCTCGAGCCGTCCGTCGCGGGCATAGCAGCATGCTGCCCAGTAAGCATAATAGGGATGCGGTGTGTAATTCTGTTTTCCACGAGCCTCTTCGAAAGTCGCCGCAGCTAGCTCATAGCGCCCCTCTTTGAAGAGTTCAGTTGCCTTTTTGTATTCAGGATCGTAGTGCTCAGGATGTGCACTTCTTGCGACTTCCATCGCACTGACTTTAGCTACCGGATATGCCGGATCGAGCGCAACAATGCGGATGGCGCTGACGTCGGTATTCATTTTGAGCTTGGCTGTGTGCGCATCGACTTGCTCCAGCAAAATAGGCGTGGTCCGTATGTCGCCTCCGCCCAGATAAATGCCGCGTACCTCGCGTGTACCGGCTTCGGGCAGAAGCGCGCCGTAAATCTCGGTACCAAGCGGCGAAAAGACAGTGCGCGAGCGCTCTTGGTCACGGCTGCCTCGTATGGGCACGGAAGCGGTTTTGCCGGGTTCGTCAATGAGTTGAAGTTGCAGCGAATGCGGACCAGCCCCGGTTATTTGAAACTCGAAATTGAGATTGCCGTTTTCCGCCACCGTATTGAAAGTGGTGAGGCGAAAACGCTTGTCCATGACATCTACTTTGACCGGTCCGCTGACCGGAATGCCGAATGATGTTAGTGCCAAAACAGCTCTCAGTCCGTCGTTTGGCGTCTTGACGCTTTCCACCATAGTTGCGATTAGCGGCACCAATTTGTACTCGGCGACTGAGAATTCGCAGCTTTCATCAGGGGCCTCTTCGAGAAAGACTTCGAACTCACCGATAGGTAATTTGCTCAGCACTAGATGTTTCTCGCCATGCGGGCCAAATGTGAACTTCTCTTTCGAGTATTCAATTCCACTAAATTTGACATGCAAGGTCGCGTCACAATTGGCGGCAAGAGGATTGAGCACGAGCAAATTGACAGGGTCTCGCTCGCAGCGGTATAGCGATTTGTCGCTGGTGATGCTGGTGAGCCGCAGGGCATCGGGTTTTGTCGGCTGAATGTCGAGTCCTGATATGCCAATTACATCATTGCCGAACAGTGAAATTATCTGCGGACCTTTTGGCATAGTCGCACCGATCAATCGGGTCAGCCAGCCAATCCCGCCGGGAAGCTTGAGACCTGCTGAGGCAAATGCAAAAGCCTTGCCGACAATGACATCTTGTCCGCCGTCAGGAGTTGCTCCCTGGCTGATAGAAAATCTGGCAGTGTCATCCATTGCGACAGTCCTCAGGTTGAAAGTAGTGTTCGGGATGCCAACTTCCGGACGCCCGCCTTGAGCGCGCCCCCGTCCTTTACTAAGGGTCCATGATATCCGGATGGGGCGGTGGAAACATTACAGGCACCCCGTCGCGTTGTCGCTCACCTGCATATTTAGATTAAATCGGCCGAGTTGCTGTCGATAATTACCAACCGCCGTATAGAACCGGGAGACGCATATCCCTACAAGCACGTTTATCAATCAAGCGCCAAGAGCGCCAGGCTCGTTTTTAGCCGCGGCTTTAGGCACCAAAAGGAGCGCACATGGGACAACACCAAACCGGTCTTGAACAAAGCGCTTGCCTCAGGCAAGAGAACGCAATTACTAATGAACTTACTAAAAATGTCTGGCAGGCCTGGCAGGATTTACAGGATTCGCAACCCGGAATTGTATTGGGTTGCGGGCTGGGCAAACTCGGCGAGCAGGAGCTAAAGAAATTTGGATTCCCCACGCCTGACCTGACCGGCTTCGATCAGGAAGCAATCGACCATTCCGAAGGCTTCGAGGCTTTCTGGCATGGCGTTAAGAGCTTCTTCGGACACAAGGAAACGAACGAAGACAAGCTCAAAGACCATGTAATGAAAAACATGTCGCCGAAAGAGAAAGATGCATACAAATCTGAGC
>JAYRNY010000070.1:0-2681 GCA_041911975.1 bacterium
TGCCTGATGCGCAGGGCCCGCCAGAATGTTTTCTCGGCATTCGGAAAGTCGCCTTTCATGCGGTACAACTCGCCCATATGATTGAGAATTGTCGCGCAAGATGGATGCTCCGCACCCCAGGTCGCCTCGCAAATCTTCAAAGCCCGTTCGTAAAGCGGCATGGCCAGGTCATACTTACCCCAGGCGTGATTGAGCAAAGCCAGATTTTGCAAGGACGGTCCGATCGTCTGATGATCGGCGCCAAAGAATGATTCGCGCATGGCCAACGCCTTTTGAAAGAGCGGCTCAGCCATCTCGTACTTACCGTGAGCGCGATAGAAATCGGCAAGTGTTTCCAGAGCAATGGCAACATCGAGTTTGTTCGCCGTCGGGTCCTTTTCAAATGTAGTAAGAGCCCGACGCAGAACCGGCTCTACTTCCTGAAATTTCCCCTGAGCGCGATAGATAACTCCAAGCTTGTTCAGGATCTCAGCGACCGCAATGCTGTCCGGTCCGGAGATCTTCTCTTTGAGCGACATGGCCTTCTTGTAGGCTTTCTCGGCTTCCACATGCCAGCCCTGGACCAGATAGAGCTCACCCAGGCTGCTCAGGATATTCGCCTGGGCGACAACACGCTCGGCCGTCGTGGCGTTGGACAGAGTGTCTTCTTCATCCGGCGAACGCTTGCTGTCTATGGACTCTGGCGATCTGACGTCTGTGAGTGCCTTTTGGAATAGTTTTTCGGCATCAGCATAGCGCCCCAGCTGAAATGCACGGCCGCCTGCTTCCCAGAAGGTCTCCCAACCAACATCGGTGCTGTCTGTGTTTGTTTCAACCTTTTCCATACAAGCGCCCCGAGACACCGTAGCTTCCTAGTTCATTGACGTTTCCGGTGGCGTTTCCAGTCCAGACGGAACATCCCAAGCTATCAATTCCCAAACTGAGCCCAAAAATCAACAATTTCGCCTTTATGCGCCGCTTTTACACATAAATCTCATAACCAGGCAACAGTATATTAACTGAGCGCCGTCGTGGGTTGCGGCATTCAGGCGCTTTTATGCTGATTGTATGCAGCTGCGCCCGACCCGTGCCACTCGGAGATTTGACTGTGAATCAAGACTTGAGCGATCCCCCCAAAACCCATGCTACGACAACATCTACAGACTCCACTCCTAACGAAACCACGGCCAAGCTTAATGTCAATCTCGATCGCTGGAAGCTCAAGAAGGAAGAAAAGCCCTCCTTCAAAAGGAAAGCTGTGATCGAGGCGATAAAACTTTCCATTCTCTTTTTCCTGCTCTCGCCGATTTGTCTCTTTCAGCTCACGCGGATACTGCTTTTCTTTCCAGACCAGACAAAGTACGACATGAAAAATCCGCTTTCGGTCATCGCCGCAAAGCTGAAAACAAAAGTCGAAGAGGTCAATTTCAAATCGGCCAATGGCAAAAATCTGAACGGATTATACTTTGGCAAAGAAGGCGCCAAGCGAGTCTTTCTGGTGAGCCACGGCAACGCCGGAAACATTGCGCACAGACTGGCGCACGTCATCCACATGCTCGCCACCGGGCAGTCGGTCCTTATCTATGACTATCAGGGTTACGGCAAAAGCGAAGGCGACCCGTCTGTTCGTGGCATCGTAGACGACGGCCTGGCTGCGTATGATTTCCTGAACAAGGACAAGGGCTGGAAATCCAATCAAATAGTGGTTTACGGTGAATCGCTCGGTTGCGCCGTCACCTGCCAGATCGCTAAGGCAAGACAGGTCGCGGCTGTCATCTTGCAATCGGGATTCGCCTCTCTGCCGGGCGCCGCCCGCGATCGCTTCATCTGGCTGTACTTTTTCCCAGACTGGACATTCCCGCAGCCTCAGCTGAACAACTGCGAAGTGCTCGCCAACCGGCACAGTCCGCTGCTAATCATCCACGGCGAAAATGACCACATCTTGCCGATCAAGTATGCCGATCAAATGTACGCGGCAGCGGCGGAGCCCAAGCAATTCATCAGGTTGAAACACTCAGGCCACAACGATGTTCTCGATGCAGACGTCAAAGATTACATGGCGGCCCTGGGCGAATTCATGAAGGGTCTGGACCACAAGTCTTAGAAAGCACCACACTGCAGCACAAAAGCCCAGTATCGCATATAGTGCCAAAATCATGTTAGCCGTCGGCAAGAATTGACAGCCGGCGGCTTGCAATTTCGAGTCGCTTTTTTCACTAGAAAGAAAAGTCCGATTTTGAGGCCAGTCGCCAACCTGGAATCGGCCAGTCTGCTCCGGGGATTTAGTCCGCCAAATTTGCCACCTAAAAATTCAAAATTCACCACCTGGTGAGCCTTCCAGGTCTTGGCAACCAAATTCTTTCTGCTACACTAAGAATAGTTAATGTCCCCTCCCCACCCTTTCCAGGTTGCTTAAACCACTAACGTTGTTTGAGTCTATTTGCACACCCTCTTGAGAGGGATTACCTCCCGATATTTGGGTGTTAAAAATAGGCAGAACTTAAGAGCGAGTATTTATCTTTCGATGGAGGCAGTAGTACTTTGCAGTGAATCTTTCTCCTCGGATTGATGGTGCGTGAAACGCCCATTCAACCGAGGCATCCGAGCTTTGCTGCCAATTTCGAAGTAACGAGAGACATCAGGGACTGTGGAAAGCCAGAGGATATATCGGAGGCCTTAATAATGTTTGGTGCATCGAAGCA
>JAYRNY010000071.1:0-5335 GCA_041911975.1 bacterium
CATCAAGCCTTCGAGATTTGCTCGCCAACTACTGATTTTAACGTCACTTTCGGGCTGGCCACCGTATCACTCATCGTCTATGTAGGATCCGGTTTCTGGGCTCACGGAGCTGGTTACCTCAAGCTCTATCTCAACCCGATCGAGTGGATGGATCTTGTGATTCGCCCAGCCACACTGGCTCTTCGTTTGATGATGGTTATCACCGCCGACGAATTGATGCGGGCTGCTGCAATCGGCATGGTGCCTGCCATTTTGCCCACCGGCGTCATGGCCTTCGAACTCTTCATCGGTGTGATTCAAGCCTTCGTATTTGCGCTTCTCACCTCAATCTACATCGGTTTGACTCTGGAACATCACTAGGTTTGCCAGCGCTTCTTGGCTGATTGCCGCCTCTGCAACAAGGTCTCAGTCAGAACATTCTTTGGAACCGGCATTTGCCACGGCCATGCCGGTTTTCTCTTGAAAAGGCTGGTTTTTCCCATGTCTTTTGGCTTTCGCGTAACCGTCCCCATGAATGGAAATTTACCTGGCGTAACAGTTGACGACCCCGAAAACCGCATAGATTCGACAGAAAGCTAAGATCAGCTGTTGTTATAATTTGGGCTGGTTCGATTGGTTCGTTCCAAGCGAATGCGCTTACTTACGAGTTAGAGCGCAGACGACCAAATTTTTAGTACGGCGCAAGCCTGGCTAAGTTATTCGAAAAACAGACGTTTAGAGGAGATCAACTGTGGACCACACACTCATTGCCCAAGCTGGAACAGCAGCTGTTGACGGCGCAACCATGATCAAAGCCGCAGCTTTGGTTGGTTCCGGAATCGCCGCAGTCGGCGTAATCGGACCTGGTATCGGTATCGGCGTAGCCGGTTCGAGAGCTCTCGAAGGCATGGCACGTCAGCCTGAAATGGCTCAAAAGCTCCTGGTTAACGCGATCATCATCGCCGCCCTCATGGAAGCTCTTGGTCTTTTGGCATTCGTTATCGCCATCCAGCTCTTCCAATTCGGAAGCGCTCACTAAGAAGCGGCATTTGTGTTGAAACGGCCTGCCGGGCAGGCCGTCCGAGATCGAGTGAACATACGGAAATCAAAGAGACAAGACTAAATGTTCGAGATAAACGGCACCTACATAATCTTTATCGCCAGTTTTCTGGTCTTTATGTATTTGCTCAATGAGATCATGCTCAAGCCGGTTGGCAAGGCAATTGCCGATCGCAAAGCACTGGTCCAGGAGCATCTGGAGATCAGCAAGATCAGCCACCAAAAAGCTGAGGCCGAGCTGGCCAACTATCAAGAGCGTCTGAATTCGACTCGCCATGAAGCGGCGGGCATTCGCAACGAAGCGGCAGCGGCAGCGCTCAAGGTTCGTGAGTCGAAACTGAAAGAAGTTCAAGATGAAGGCCGCAAGAGGCTCGATAAAGCCAAATCCGAATTGGCTGCGGAGAAGAAAACACTGGTTGAAGGTCTCGTCGATCAGGAAATGGAACTGGTCAATACCATATCCAAAAAACTTCTGGGCGAATCGGCCAAAGCCAATGTCGACCGCGATAAGGTTCGCAAAGTTCTCGAGGAAGTCTGCTGATGTATCTCTTTGCTGCACAAGTTGAAACTCATACGACCGATGTCGAAGAGACGCATGCCGGGCAAGTGGAGCCCACCAGTGGTGAAGGTCATGAAGCCAAAGCCATGGGTCCTTTCGACAATAACTTCATCAACTGGCTTTTGCTCCTGGCTTTTCTTGGCTGGTTGATTGCCAAAAACATGCCCCCGGTTTTCAATGCTCGCCGTCTCTCGATTGAAAATGAAATTCAGTCGGCCGAGGCGGCTAAGAAGGAAGGCGAAGCTTTCCTGGAAGAGCAAAGAAAGAAACTGGCCAACGTCGAAGAAGAGACCAAGAAGCTCATCCTAGACGCCAAGCATGCGGCTCAACTGAGCTCCTCCTTGATTGAAGAACAGACCTCGAAAGAGATGGGCGAACTGCTCGTCAAATTCGAGTCTTCGATTCAAAACGAAAGACAGCTCCTGGTCACAGAAATGAGAGCAGCGGCTGTTAAGGCGGCGGTGGCAATTTCGGAAGAACAGCTGCGCAATCAGGTCAACGACAAAGTCAAAGAAGAGCTGCTCACGAAGTTCATGTCCGAATTGGATACGATTGCCCGCAGCGGAGAATCTATCAAGGGTTCCGAGCCGGGAAAGCTTGAGTCCACTGCTCAAAGAAAGTAAGCGTTAACGAGTAAGCAAGCGAGTAAACAAGTAAACAAGTAAGTAGATTGAGGAGACTTTTCGGATGAGAACGGAACTGCAGGGAGTAGCGGCGCAATATGCTGAAGCTGCGCTCGATCTGGCCAGTGCTGCCGGAGGCGATACTGCTGATGCTGTCGGTCGCGACTTGCTTTTGATCAATCAATTGCTTGAGAAAGACCCTCAATTCGCCGTAGTGCTCGAACTTCCTTCCATCAACGCCGAAGAGAAAAAAGCGCTGCTCAAGAATGTCTTGAAGGACAAAGTCAATGATCTGACCTTGCGTCTTCTGGACCTGCTTGCCGACAAGCGCCGGCTGGAAATTCTGGAGCCGCTCGAGCATCAATATAGAGAATTGCTCAACAAGAAAAATAATCTGGTATCGGCCAGTCTCGTAAGTTCGGAAAAACTGAGCGAGCAGTCCGTAGCCAACATCAAAGCGCGTTTGACCGAGCACCTCGGCAAGCGTCTGGAACTGGAAGTAAAAGTTGATCCATCGCTTATCGGTGGAGTCGTTCTTCGCCTGGGCGACCAGGTCATCGACGGCAGCCTCAAAGGCCAGCTGAAAGCAATAGAAAAAGCCTTATTGGCTGTGTAAAACATCGACAAAAAATCGTACGGGCGTCCAATCAGCCCTTTAACCCATAAAAATAGATTGGTGCCCAACACAAAAAGAGAAACGAGAGGTTCAAAGACACCATGGCAATCAAGCCCGATGAAATCACATCCATCTTGAAAGCGCAGCTGGATAAGTACCAGGCGTCGCTCAACGTGAGCAACGTCGGCAGCGTGCTTCAGGTCGGCGACGGTATCGCCCGCGTTTACGGCATGGAAAAGGCGATGTCCGGCGAGTTGGTCGAGTTTGCCGATGAAGACAAGACTTACGGCATGGTGCTCAACCTTGAAGAAGACAACGTCGGGGTTGTAATCCTCGGCGACGGCAAGAAAATTTCTGAAGGTATGGAAGTGCGCACGACAGGCCGCATCGCCTCGACTCCGGTCGGCGAAGCCATGCTAGGTCGTGTCGTAAACGCTATTGGTTTGCCCATCGACGGCAAAGGACCGATCGCTACCACCGAGTTTCGTCCAATCGAAATCAAAGCACCCGGCATCGTTGCCCGTCAGTCGGTTTGCGAACCGCTCATGACCGGCATCTCCGCCATCGACGGTATGATTCCGATCGGTCGCGGTCAGCGCGAACTTATCATCGGCGACCGTCAAACCGGCAAGACCGCTATCGCTCTCGATACCATACTTAACCAGAAGACGCAGCCCAACCGCCCGATCTGCATCTACGTTGCAATCGGTCAAAAAGAATCCAACGTCGGTCGCATCGTCAAGATTCTCGAAGAAAACGGCGCCATGGAATACTCCATCATCGTCGACGCTTCGGCAACTGCCGCACCGGCACTGCAATTCCTGGCTCCCTACACTGGTGCTTCTATCGGCGAATACTTCATGCACAAGGGCCAGCACGCGCTCAATATATACGACGATTTGTCCAAGCACGCCGTAGCCTACCGCGCCATGTCGCTCTTGCTGCGCCGTCCGCCCGGTCGTGAAGCATACCCCGGTGACGTGTTCTACCTGCACAGCCGCTTATTGGAACGCGCCTCCAAGTTGTCCGACAAGCTGGGCGCCGGTTCGCTTACCGCGCTCCCCATCATCGAAACGCAAGCCGGTGACGTATCCGCGTACATTCCGACCAACGTTATTTCCATCACCGACGGCCAGATCTTCCTGGAAACAGACTTGTTCTACGCCGGTGTCCGTCCTGCGATTAACGCCGGTATCTCGGTTAGCCGGGTAGGCGGCGCCGCTCAAACCAAAGCCATGAAGATGGTTGCCGGTAAGCTCCGTCTCGACCTTGCCCAGTTCAGAGAACTGGAAGCATTCGCACAATTCGCTTCCGACCTCGACAAAGCAACGCAGGATCAAATCCGCCGCGGTCAAAAGCTGACGGAAGTATTGAAACAGCCGCAATTCCAGCCTTTGTCTCTGGCTCAGCAAGTCTCGATCATCTACGCCGCCAACAACGGCTTGCTCGATGACGTTGAGCAAAAGGACATTCAGAGGTTCAAGTCCGAGTGGTTCAAATTCCTGGCCGCCCAATCGAAAGATCTGGAAGGCAAGATCAACTCCGGCGACAAGCTGTCCAAGGAAGACGAAACTACCCTCGCGGACGCTATCAAGAACTTCAAGACCAACTTCTTCAACAAGTAAAGAGACATGGCAAACCTAAAAGCAATTAGAAACCGCATCAAATCGGTGCAATCGACGCAAAAAATCACCAAAGCCATGAAAATGGTGGCGGCTGCAAAAGTGCGCCGGGCGCAGATGAAGATGATGGCGGCAAGACCGTTTACACAAGCCGTTGTGAGCATGCTCAAGCGAGCGGTGTCGGAAGTGGCGGATATCGATCTGCAAGGCTTGCAACTTCTTGAAAGAAGACCGATCAAAACGGTGGCGATCATAATATTGTCCTCGGATCGCGGCTTGTGCGGCGGCTACAACAGCGTGCTTCTGCGCGAAGCGATTGCTCGAATCAAGAAGCTTCAAGACGAAGGCAAAGAAGTAAAACTCATTCTAGTCGGACTGAAAGCTGCCGGATTCTTCAAATCGATAAAGATCGAAAAACTCAGACAGCACACCAACCTGCCGGCCATTCCGACTGTTGAAGTGGCTCGCTTGATTGCTAAAGAAGCTGCCGATCTATACATCGAGAAGAAGGTTGATGCCGTCGAGATGATCGGAACGGACTTTATAAACCTGTTGCGTTCGAGAGTGATCAACACCAAAGTGTTGCCCATTGATCTGCCGCATCGGGAAGAAAGCAAGCTCCCTACCGCCGAAACTCTCTTCGAGCCTTCGATTCAAGAAGTCATGCGACTGGAGCTTCTGCCCAAGTACATGGAAAACATCATCTTCCAGGGATTGCTGGAAGCGTCGGCTTCCGAGCTGGCAGCCCGGATGAACGCCATGACCAACGCCTCCAACAATGCTCGCGACCTGATTTCCAGCCTCACATTGGAATACAACAAAGCTCGCCAGGCTGGTATCACGCAGGAGTTGCTGGAAATCGTCGGCGGCGCCGAAG
>JAYRNY010000072.1:0-11409 GCA_041911975.1 bacterium
CATGCGCAGAACGCGCTCCACTTGATATGGAGGAAGCTTTTGCAGCATAGCCAGACCGGCCTCGCGATCGGACTCGTCAAAATCCGAAATGCAAAGCAATGCAATGAAGAGCTGCTTCAAATCGTGCACTGTTCCGTTGTCGAAATACCATGCGGCAAGGCGCGAGAAAAAGAGCGGATCTTTTTCCTGGAGCTTCGAAAAGAGCGGCACGAATGGAGTGACGTTGCGGTGCGGAGTGCGCAGCAACGAGTTCAATACCGCCAAGCGAAAATCTTGCTCGGAGGCAAATTTAGAATTGAGTAGTTGCTCGTCAAACATGTATGTTACCTATTCTCCATTTTCAGGTAGCGCATTCGGGGCTCCTATCTAACTCGTTCCCCCGCCCCACCGCGAAAAAACCGAATCGAGATAAGAGTCCACTGTCACTGAACCAGCCAACGCAAGGTCCATTGAATCACAAGTTTCAAAAACGCGCTTGGGCAGTGCGTTCTTGCGGTCATGTCAAACGTTTTCGGAGTTTTTCAGACTTCAGTTATGCACATCGGGAACTTAATTGCACCGCCAGCGTCTTTCGGCTTGCGTGTGTACTCCAATCTGTCGGGCTTACAATCGGTTATTTCCACCAAAACTGGGAATTGAGTTCGACTCTCAAACAATGCCCGCCTAACTCGTACACGCGACCACATTTCTCGGACCAAAAAACAACGCATTTGTCGCCGCCAGGAACCAACGCCCGGCGGCGGCACCCTTTTAACCACTCATAATAGGGGCGGCATCCCACCAGCCCGCAGCCCAAGAAAGCCGGATCGACGGATTCCTTTTCGACGAAATCGCGGACGCTCAAAAAATGTTTGAAAAACCGGGAACATGTTCCGGAACCAGGCGTCGTTTAGAGATCCGTGTGTACTCCAACCTTATGGGCTTACAATCGCCTGTTAAGCGGATGGTCACAGGTTCGAATCCTGTCTTCCCCTCCATGGGGAAGTAGCTCAGTGGTAGAGCATCTAAACGTTGCCCGCAAAACTCGTACACGCGAACCCATTTCTCGGTCCAATCACAACCCACGCACCGCCGCCGGAAAGTCACAAAACCGGCGGCGGATTTGCCATTAGAGAATTTAATTAATACTGAAAACCCCAATATTTACTACTATGTGTCCCCCTCGATCTGCGCAGGCGCCGTTTTTTTGCCTGCCTAAAGCACCCGGAAGCCCTCGTTCAAAGGCCACAAATTCACATGGGATTGCTATATGGCACCAGTTTTAGAGAGTTCGACCACTGCAAAAGATTCGCTCAATGCGGTTCTGGAATTGTCCCCTGCCGCGCTGGGAGATAGCGAAATGACCCAGGCAGTTGCGGTACATGAAAGCAAGCCGAAAGATGACGGGGTGAAGCCATGGCATGTGCTTTTGGCGACCTGGCTGGGCGGGGTTTTCGACGGATTTGACTCGTCAATATTCGCCATGGTCCTCTTTCCGGCTGTTTCAGAACTGATTGGCTCGCCAAACAACGGCATGGTCGGGCAATACGGCTCTTACATCATTGCCCTCTTTCTGGTTGGTTGGGCAGTAGGAGCCGGCTTTTTCGGCTGGCTGGCAGATCGCATCGGCAGAGCAAAGACTCTCACACTGACGATCCTCGTCTATGCACTCTGCACAGGACTGTGCGCAACCGCCCATAGCTGGTGGGAAATGGGACTTTACCGCTTCCTCGTTGGTGCAGGCATCGGCGGCGAGATGGGCATCGGAGCAGTGCTTTTGACCGAATGCTGGCCGAAGAAATCGCGCATTTATGCAGTCGGCTTCCTCGCCACCTCGCTCGGCACCGGGTATCTGCTCACCGCAGGTCTCAATTTGCTTTTAGGCGGCTTTGGCTGGAGATGGCTATTTGTCGCTGGAATCGCACCTGCATTCTTAACCCTCTACATCAGAACCAAGCTAAAAGAGCCGGAAAACTTCACGCGCATGCATCATGCGCGCACGGAAGCCCTGAACACGCACCACACCGAACGTACAGAAGAACAGCACGAACTTCTGAAGCCGGCGTTCGTGTCGCTCATATCGAAGGAAAACATTCGCAAGACTGTAATCGTGTCTATGCTCACAAGCTGCGCGATCATTACGTGGTGGGCGGTTCTTTCCTGGATTCCCTCCTGGGTGAACCAAATCACAGGCGGTCTGGCTGTTGAACAGCGCAGTCACGTCATGTTCTTCAAAGACATCGGCATGATTATGTCCGGACTTCTTGGCGGTTTGATCATCACCAAACTAGGCTACAGAAAGTGCATGGGCTGGACTTTCACTCTGGCGTTTATTGCCACGGTCGGAATGTTTATGGGTTTCAAGACATTCTCTCCAATGATCTTCCCATTCATCTTCGCCGTCGGATTCTTTGCCCATGTGCCGTTTGTATTGCTCTGGGGTTACATCCCCGAGTTGTACGAGACAAGAATTCGCAGTACCGCATTTGGTGTCACATACAATTTCGGCAGATTCGCCGCCGCTGCAGCGACCTTAGTTAGCGGTGAATTGATCAAAGTACTCGGCGGCTCCTATGCAATGGCGGCATCATCCATTGCCGGTGTGTTTCTCCTCGGCACTGTGATTTCATTCTTCATGCCTAAGCCCTGCGGCACCTTGATCGACAAGTAAATCATCGAAGAACGATAGGACGGAGAGGGTTGGAAAGAGTCCAAAGGACCTTTTGCGCCAAATTACACATTGACAAGATTTATCATTGGATCGCAAAAAGTAGGACGGGCGAATGCCTTCGCGCTTGGTCCAGGGATTTAGTTGAATTAGGAAAGATGTGCCTGTACGAGTCGTGGGAGCGTTTCATTTGTCGAGTGAAAATCGATTGTATGCTCCCGCTGTAAGAGCACAGGCTACATCCAAACTACCACAAGAACAAAATCTCCGCTCGGGTCTTTCTTATTGCGGAGGCAATGCCATTTATCACCCCAATCGCGGAACCGCAATGCCGACCCTACAGATATGGGCCATGGATCAATTCAGGCGCATGCCCGCAATCTGCCACACAAAGTGCTTAATCTGAATATCCTGGCGTAGCTCATGCGATGAATCGAAGGTTGTCTTTCAACTCGCATCGCTTTTCGGACTTACCCACGATCGTGAGTTCGTTCTCACAATCAGGATCAATGGTGAGATCCGCATTGATAATAATTTGATACAAGCACTATGAGCATGACTGGTGCATGCATTAGTATTTAAATCATCTTCCTCACTTTGAAACCAAATTGCACGACCACCAAATGAATTCCTTGTCTCGCACACTCTCGTGGAAGCAGCTTATTCGGCAGGCGGAAGTGTGTCTTGAAGACGGCAATTATGATGAGGGCGAGCAGCTATACAAAGAAGCTCTTTCCGCGGTGTCGGACGAGTACGGTCCCAACCATCCGCACGCCAGCAATATTCTTGTAAAACTGGCAGGCTGCTACGAAGAGCAAGGTCGCACCAGCGACAGTCACGATCTCTTCCGCCTCGTACATCAGATGGTCACGACCTATAATCCGACTCTCGTTTCAACTTAGATTCATTAATAACGCAAACGCAGTTTTACTCAGCGCTCTTCCTTGTTGATCTTGAGATCACCGAGGGTCATTGAGTAATTGTTTTTCTCACCGCTGATCAAATATTGCATGATTGTCTCGGCAGTAGCAGCCACCACCAGCAATACCAACGTGCGCGACAGAGGATAATCGCAAACATCCAATCCGACATCGGATGGCACGGCATATTTCTCGTTCCAAACTATCTCGCCATATTGATCGTTGACGCCGGCATGCAGACAATCGATCAATTCGCTCAGGCAATAGTCCTGCAAAACTTTCCTGGAAGCCGAGTTATCGAAAACATCGATTACCAATTGCGGTTTGCCCAGCAACTTCGCGACATTTTTCTCGTTCAATTCTTTGTTGATGATTTGCACTTCGTGCGAAGTGTCACTGAATAGCCTGTTGCGCAGCGCCTCGACCTTCGAAGAACCGACATCGTCAAGTCCGAAAATCTGCGTGCCGAGGTTGCGCGACTCAACTTTGTCCTTGTCGACCAAGAGGAGTTGCGCTGCGCCCATTTTCACGAGCGAGTCTGCAAGATGCGAGCCGAGAGCGCCCACACCGCAGATTGCCAAACGCAACTCCGAAAGGTTGCGCATAACCGCATCGCCCCTTGCTACTTGCTCGTGTATCAATCTGTCCTTCATGCAAGTGTGCCTGCATTACCACCCTTCGTCATTGCCATTCTTCGTCATAACCTCTGTGATTGCCTTCACGCAATACACCGATCAGACTAGCCAGGTCAAATTTCTGATCCTCTCCTCTCAAACAGATACCAGCACTTTGCAGTGTCAAATCGTTTTTCACATGGCAGACGTGAGTGTTGCCATCCGCAAGAAAGCGCACAGTAATCGAATCTTCTCCTTGCAGCCAGAATGAATCCAATTGTGCACCACCATGCTTCAGAGCTTCACGAATACGCTCATCGAGCGTCATGCCCTTACCCAGGACATAAGTGTTGTCCTTTTGCAAAAACGCCATGTGATAGGCAAGCGCCTCGGCAGGTACCATGCCGGAATAGCGAACATTCTCCGGCAAAATGCTCTTCTCCAGGGAATCCCTCAGGTGACGAGCGATGACTGGATTTCGCGCCTTGTCGTCCTTCTCATACCAGAAATTGGCGCCATCACAGCGGACAATAACCGTCGCGAATCTACTTGGTTGCTTTATCAATCGAACAGGCACTGGTCCGGAAAGTTGAATGCGTTTCTCTCCGGTAGACGCCATCAAGCCCCACCAATTCTCCTCGAACTGACCGATCAAAACCAGGCGCAATTTTGGAAACAGCGCAAGATATTCGGCAGTTTGTGTGAGAGTAGGCGTGGCAATGATCTTTGCACGTTTCAAACTTTGTACTTCAAGAATTGCCCAACCTTCGAACGAACGATCGTTGGTTTTCAACTCGCAAATGACTCCTCCTACCCGCACGCGAACAGTGGCGCCCTTGAGCACAGGCGCCAGGACAGTCGAGCCGATCAGCTCACGTTCCTTCTCGCTGAACTTGTTGATCAAATCAAGTGGATTAGTCATCGCTTGCCTCCTTTGACAGCAAGCCTCTGTCTAATGAAATTCAAACAAGCGCTGTAGGGGCGGCAAACATGCCGCCAGCCGGTCGACGCATGGCGTCGACCCTACCCTACAGCAGTTGAACACAACCATGCTTAGCCGAATACTGCCGGCGGACGCATAGTCATGTTGCCATTTTCGTGGCGTTCGATTACAAGCGCCGACAAATCATTGATGTCGACATCGAGAAAGGCAGCGACCGCACGCTTGATTTGCTCGTCGGAAGTGCCGCCCTCGACTTCGAGAATGTCGAGCGCTATATCGCGACTAGAGCCTTTGAACCGCACGTGCATGAGTGCGCCATTTTTATTCGACGACGCATTAGTCGCGTGGGAATAGAGATTTCGCGGATCGTTAAGCGTCATTGTCCTTTCCTCCAGAAGTGACTCAAAGCCCATCATAACCATTCCCCGATATTTCTGCTGACATCTTACTGAACAGCAAAATGCTCAAAACCCAACGATTGCAGTGCATTGTGCCCATGCAGGCACTTCAGTAAAGAGAAGATCTCATTGCAACGTACAGACTGCGGCAGAGGCGAACGTGTGAGTGGCTCGTGCGATGCATAAAATCGTCCTTAAGCTGATGTCAACGGCTCAGATTCTGGAGGTTAAATATATCTACTTACTTGCAGTGGCTGGTCTTCTAGAATGTCAGGTCATTGCAAGCGCGAAGACTAGCTTGAATAAGAGATGTTTGCTGCTGGCGGCTTCGTTGTGCGTGGCAGCTGCACTTTTACCGGCGCCGACTTTGGCGCAGATCGACGTTGGCGGCGGACGTCCTCCAATCGATGTCGGTGGAGGTGGAAAACCGCCACACCATCCAGGCAGAGACGGAGATGGAGGCTGGGGTGGTCCCCAACCGCCGGTCTACATCCCACCGCACATTGATCCGCCGAAAGTAATTTTCCCAACGACACCGATACCGACAAGAGACAGTGTTCCGGTGTTCGTTCCAACCGACACCACTAATCCAATGCCTCAATTAGGCGCAGCCTTCAATATCCCGTCGCTGCAATTGCCATCCGCGATGTCCGGTTTGATTCCGCTGAAGATCAATGATTTCCCGAAAGAGGAAAACAACAAAGATAAAGGCGAATGGGTACTGGTTCGTGCAGAACAAGACACCCACTACTCGCGTCCGTCACCCATTGCTGTCGAACTGAAAGTAGGAGCCGTTCTGGTATCAGTGCGGCGTCCATCTCAAACCGCATTTGTCAAAACCGATCTTGGCAAAATTGCTATCACTGCCAATGGTGATGCGATCATCAAAAACACCGATGGCGTAGTGAGAGTAATGAACATTGACGGCATGGGCAAGAGTGTCCGCGTCAAACTCGAAGGCGGTCCCTTCGTCGGAAGCGATGCGAAGGTCGTCGGCTTGAAGCCGGGCTTCGAGTTGGTCGCCGGCTCCCGCACACTCACCCGACATGATTTGAGACCGAAAGACGGCATCGGACGTCGAAAAGCTTCGGTCGTGTTGAAGGGCTTTGCAGCCATCAACCAATTTTCAGTCGATACTTTGATGCAATCTTGCGACCTGGTCGTCGCTATCAATCAGAAAGTCACTGGCGTCAAAGAGCGCCGCATTCTTTCCGACATGTCAAAAATGGCCGCCGTGCTCAATATGATGGACACTGCGCCAGGAAAAGGTTTTGTCCGCGAGGTCAATTACAAACTCGCACAAACAGAACGCAGTACTCAGTAGTTACCTAGGAGCACTTCAGCACTACTTTGCCGATTGTTTTTCTGTCTTCCAAAAGTGCGTGAGCTTTGGCAGCTTCACCTAAGGGGAGCACATGATCGATCGTCAGTTTCAGCCAGCCTTCCTTTATTCCGGCAAGGACATCATTCGCTCTCGTCAGAAGCTCATCTCTGTCGCGCAGGAAATTGAACAAGCTGCCACCAGATATGGTTATCGCCCTCGCCATCAGTGAATTCGGCACAACCGCATCAGCAACACCGCTGGCGGCTCCAAAAATCACAACATGTCCGCGTGTCGCCACAGCTTGCAAGTTTTTCGCAAAGGTGTCTTTGCCCACGCCATCAATAATGAAGTCCACGCCTTTGTCCTTGGTGATGCGTTTTACCTCCTCGACAAAGTCTTGCTGTGTGTAAATGACTACATGATCGGCGCCCGCTTGTTTCGCCCTTTGCGCCTTCTCTTCCGTCGACACCGTGCCGAAAACTTCGGCGCCCAAATGTTTCGCCCATTGGACAAGCAAAAGACCCATGCCGCCCGCCGCTGCGTGAATCAACACTGTGTCGCCTTTTTTGATCTTGTGAAACTCGTGCAAAAGGTAATGAGCGGTCATACCTTGCAATGGAAATGCTGCGCCTTGCTCAAAGCTCAATTCCGGTGGAAGGATAACCAACTTGTCGGCCGGCACGATTGCAGCCTGAGAGTACGAACCAAGGGCACTGGTGTAGGCGACCCGATCGCCAGGTTTGACCACGCTGACGCCTTCACCGACCTGCTCGACCACCCCCGCTCCCTCATGACCCGGAGTGTATGGGAGCGGCAGCTTGTAACCCATGCTGCCGCGGCGTTGATAGATATCCAGGAAGTTCAGCCCGGCAGCGTGCAACCTGACCAATGCCTCTCCGGCACCAGGAGCAGGCAGCTCGTAGTCCTCCAGCTTGAGGACTTCCGACTCGCCATGCTCAGAAATCCTTATCCCCTGGACTTTTATCTTTACTCCGGTAGCCATGATTCAACCTCCTCTATTGGTCCGACCATTTTACTCTAGCGCAAATTAGACCGGTCGTCTCGCTTCCATCAAGCGGTTGTTACAAAGCCCCAAAAATCTTTGCCCGCAGGGCGGCACTATTGCCCCCCACTAATTCTCGACAGACGAGCAAAGGGTGCCCGCGAAAGGCAAGGCGGAGCCGAGCCTGGAGCATTCACAGGAGGCGTCGGGAGCGAGTATCGGAAGCGTAGCTCAGCCTGGAGCGCCTAAAAACAGATTGCAGGGTTTTCACCCTGTCGTGAAGCCCCGCCGGCGGGTAAGTTAGAACTATGGACACGAGATTCCGTAACTTAATCTATATTTCTGCCGTCTCCTGCGCCGCCATTGTCTTGTCGCGTTCGGTTCCGGCAGTCTGCGCAAAGGATGACAATAGTTTTGAAAAGCATGTGAATAACATGGCGGCAGAGCGCCAGAAGGTGAAGAACATGCAGTGGAACTCACCGGCAAAAGATTCCGCCAATACAGGAAGTACAAGTAAGAGCTGGACCGTGGATAAAGTCAGCGATTACGAACAGCCATTTTTGAAATCACTCAAGTGGAAAGAAAATAAAGTCGGCAAGTACGTTTTGCGAACTGGCTGGATTTTAGACAAGTGGATAGCGGCAACACAATTCACAAAAAACGGCAAACCAGTACTCACTGAAATTACTCCACCATACGAGTACGTCGTCATGGTAGACCCGCTCACAGCTCTGCAAAAGAATCAGCCGATTGCTCTGGATGCAGACAAGGATGGAAAACTCGAGATAGTGTTCTTGCATGAAAAACTAAACGACGCGGACTATCACATGTACACGATCTATCGGCTTGATGAGGACAGGCCGCACCTCATATGGAAATCCGGCGGTGAGCTTGGAGACTGGGTGAACGGTTTGGTCGCAACGAAAAACGCGAAAGTCAAATTGCACAGCGAAGCCGGCGAAGGCAAGTAGCAGATACGCAAACCACACAAATCAACAAACCAAATAGCAGCTTCCGCGACTCTCCCGAAGGAATATCGAATCGGCTGCTATCCAGTTTTTCCTTTGCACATCGCGTCTAAGAAACTTTTCAATACCATCTACGCTGGCTGCCGGTCTCGACTATGGAACATTAGGCATGTCCGGATAATACCTGGGATTCTTCCTAATAGTTTCGAAGTTTTCCACACGTCCTGACTGCCCTGTGGTCAGGCGATACTTGGTTCCATCCATATCTGTCACCATCGACTCATACTTACCAGATTCAGAATTGAACTTGGTTTCGATTTCAGTAACGTTGCCTACTCTTACTTTGCCGTTCTTACCGTCGTCAAAAGTCATGTCCGTTCCTTTGTTGGCATACTTCACACTTTCTTGGATGAGCTGCCCGTTTTGACCAACAGTACGCTCGGATTGGAATTTCGTATCGAACATACGCAGAAGTCCATCGTTCAAGGAGCCTTCGTAGGTTGTTGTCGTGCGTCCTTCAGATCGATCAGTTGATACGACATTACTACTACGGACGCCCCAGGCAATTTTAACTGCTTCAGGTCCAAGACCTGGTGGTGTGATCGGATTTACTGTCTCGTCGTTGAACTTCGGCCGCACCGCCTGATCGCTCGGCTTCAATTCCGGTGCCATTGGCTGCGGATATTCCGGTTTTGGCGCAGAGGATGGAACTCGAATCTCCTGGCCTACTCCAATCTTGTTTGGATCCTGAATATTGTTTGCCTTCGCTATTGCTTTTACTGCACTGGCGATTTCACTATTGCTTGGTGTCGTTCCGTTTTCCGCTTTCAGGGTTTCCTTAGCGATCGACCACAGAGTATCGCCTTGCTTGGTTACATAACTACCGGAGTTATCGCTGTTTTTGAAGAAGTCGCGGTATCCTCTCCGTTCAACCTCCGTCTGATTCGGTCTCTCAGCCTGAACAGACATATGCGAAAAGTCACGCTCTTGAAGGCGCTTTCCATCTTCGCTTGCTGTCAAAACCTTTCCTTTTCCGTTCACACCGATGAGAGTGAAGTCTTCGGGAAATCCCAGCGCCCTCATATCGACACGACGGTTAATTTCATCAATATTCTGCTTCCAGGTGTTTCGTGATTCCTTCTGAAGCTCCATCAGTTGTTTTGCAACGCCGGAAAAATCAGAAGTTTGGTCCAGCTTATTGAAATTCTGGACAATGTTATCTACTGCGCCCATGGAATTCCTCCAGAAAAACTTACTCGATGTGAAAGGAGTCTTGCCGACTCAAGTGTCGGACTCAACCTGTGCCACACCATACGATGGCGGAGTGACCCATTTGTGGTTCGTGAGTGGCAGAACTGTGGCGCTGTCTTACCGTTGGGCCGATACCATGCATCGCCCTGCGCCTGCGCTCTCAGGCGGTCGACGCATGAGACGCGCTTGCCTCAACTGCCGCGTCGCGGACTTGCAGCAACTGCGCCGTGATACTGACGGCAATCTCTTGCGGGTGGTTGGAACCCAGAGGCAATCCAATCGGACAGTAGAAAACTTCGGACAATTCAGCGGGCAGCCCTTCCTCCGCGATGTCCTTGTGCAAACGCGCGGCCTTCGCGTCGCTGCCTATGACACCAAGATATGGGTATTTGACGTCTTTCCAGCGTTTCAAAATCTCCATCAAAATTGGCTTGTCGGTACTGTGTCCCATGGTCATCAGCACAACAAACGAATCTCTCGGAATTTCCGGTACAAATTCTTTCATCTCATCCAACAGAACTCGCCTGATCTTCGTCGAGTCGGGCAGCTTATCCAGCCATTCCACCCGTGAGTCAATGCAGGTAATGCGACAGTCCAATCTGTTCAACAAACTGATAAGCGCATTGCCGACATGTCCGGCACCAAATATGGTGATATTCCAGGCGCGATGGTTGAACGCTTCAAGATACACGCGCATCGAACCGCCACAAGTCATGCCGATGTCTCGATTCAAGCTCCAGTCGAAAAACTTGGCGATGGCATCTTCTTTGCCGGACGTCGAAGCAAGTCCAGCCGCTTTGAGCATGGCTTTCGCTTCTTCAAGCACACGACCTTCAATTTTGCCTCCACCGACCGTTCCGAAGAATGCGCCCTCGGCGGTGACCAGCATCTTCGCCCCGACATCAGCCGGCACACTGCCTTGCGTGTCGACAATCGTCGCGCACACAAAAGGAGTGCCCGCGGCAAACAAATCGCTCATGCGCTCATAGAAGGTGATCAAGGGTTTCGTCCTCTCAATACCCGAATATTGTGCCTCGTTTAACCTGAAGTGCCGCCTCGATTTCTCGCGAAAGTACTTCCTCTTCGTTATGAATGAGCCCGATGTGGACGTTTTTTACAATGCCATCCTTGCCAATAACGACAGTGTGGGGAATGGGACCCACCATGTATGCGTGGTAGCCGTTGATGCTAGTGCCGGTGGGAATCGCTCCTGGGTTTCGCTGTTCCAGATATTGCTTTTCCTCTTCGAGATGGCCGTCTCCAACAGCGAAAAGGAGTAGTCCGCGGTCTTTGTATCTGTTGCAAATTGCGGTCAACACTGGAAGACCTATACGGCAAGGC
>JAYRNY010000073.1:0-5327 GCA_041911975.1 bacterium
CTGCTTATCACTATCACGGCAGCTACAAAGAACCGTCGAGCCCGTCAAACGGCTATCGTGCTTCCGAAGCGAGAAGTCACGCCGGTCTGAATTGCTTCGCACCACCATCATCGCCTTCGAGAAGCGAAGGTGGGCGCTTCGGTTGCCTGGCGGATTGATCGAGCGCTTGTTAACGCAAAATGAAATGCGATCGCTATGTCCGATGCGCATCTATGTAATTCCAAGATGGAGACCTTTAAATGTCCTGTGGGGTAGTTGATCGTATGCGCAAGTGCGATAAACTAAATGCATCAACGGTGAGCACGTCACTTAAGTGTTGAGTGCTTTGAGCCGAGGGGCTTTGTGGAAACTTCAGGTTGGCGTCAACCAGAAACCGTAGCAAGAAGCCCGCACCACGTGAAGGACTGACTGAAGCGTGATGAAATACTGAGCTCACTCGCAATGAGCAGTCAGGTAGTAGCATGAATACCAGCGCAGAGCAATCTGGCTGGTATTTTTGTTTGCACCTGCTTGTGTCGCATGCTGAAGAAATCGATTCTAGTCTCTTCGATGTTTCGATGCTTCACGCGCCTTGTCTTGGGCGCCTGTGGCAAAAGTTGCTTCTTGAATCAAGGAACTTCAGAATGCTAATGGGTGTAGGCGATAGCGGATCTGTCCGCGTTTGATATGCGATACAAATGTATCGCATATGTGATCGTTGCTTCGGTGGCTCAGTGAGATGATCCGGCGCTTGTTAACATGATTTTGATCGCGATCGCTATCCCTAAAGGGCATCTTTGGAATGCCAAGAATGTGATTGTTAAATGTCCTCTGGGGTAGTTGAAGCTATGCTGCGATCGGATAAACTAAATGCATCAACGGTGAGCACGTCACTTAAATGTTGAGTGCTTTGAGCCGAGGGGCTTTGCGGAAACACTAGGTCGGCGTCGACCGGAATCGGTAGCAAGAAGCCCGCACCACGTGAAGGACTGACTGAAGCGTGATGAAATACTGAGCTCATATGCAATGAGCAGTCAGGCAGTAGTATGAATACCAGCGCAGAGCAATCTGGCTGGTGTTTTTATTTGGAGCGAAAGTTTTAGACCGTGACCGGATATGGCAGGGCGTAAGACAATCACTTTGTACAGACCGGTGGGTGTCAAAGAATTGGAACTACATAATTTATTTTGATGCTTTTTGCTCGAAGTAGGGATTCGGCAGGATTGGAGCTTTCTCAGTGTTCTTATCCGCTTTCTGTGTATCGAGTTCCTTCAGAAGAACTGATGGTGCGATGATGCTGAGGGCGTCGCCTTGCGATACTGTCGGCAGGAGAACTGGATAAGCAGTCGAGTCATCGCCGACTGCGACGATGTCGCGCAGGGAGTTCAAACCGACGCCGTCGAACGGGGTGATTCTTGCAAGCTTTTCCGCGCCGGTTTCGACATCGACTTGATATACCAGTGACGCGGGCAAGAGATTGAATCCCGAGCGTTTGCGCATGGAGCCCATCATTCCCATGATGATTGACTTGGGATCGAGCACTGACGTGAAGAGATTTTGTATGCGTCTGACAACGAGGACTGATTTGAGTCCTTCTTGTTTGCCCAATTCGCGCAGCTTGTTGTACAGCTCGGTTTTGTTTGTGCTGGAGTCAGACATTACAAACAAATTCGTGGTGCTCGCATTGCCGTAGCGCGAGTGTCCATTGCTCTGTTTTACATAGCGGCTTGGCGTTCTTGTTGAGCAGAATGTCTTGAGAATACCTTTGTCGACGAGGGTCAGCTTTTGGCATTTCACTCCTTCGTGATCTATATTCATGCCACCAAATAGTTTGGTGCCTTTGTAGTTGGTGGCTGTAGGATCGTCGATAACCGACAGGAATGTCGGCAGGACGCGTTGCCCAATCTTCTCTTTCAGAGGATTGGAGCTGCCCATCATTGCGGCTATTCCTCCACCGAGAGGATCGATCGGATTGGCGAAGTTTTGCCCAATTGTTTGAGCAAAGAATTCTCCTCCCGCCTCTCCCTCAAAGAGGACGGGCCCGTTATAGTCTTCAACGAGTGGTGCCTTGATGGATTCGGTCAGGCGATCTCCCATCGCGCGCAGTTTCTTTTCCATCTCTGCGGTGCTTGGAAAATCTGACTCGTTTCTGGCAACCCAAATTTCGCTATCGCAAACAACGTAGCCATCGTCAGCGCGTGCAGATGCTGTGGCAAGCAGCACATACTCCGGTCGTGCTGAGAAGGTTTTGGTGCCTTCGCTGTTGACGAACCAGCGGTTGCACGTATCAAGTCCGAACATTACTACAGACTGATCGACCTTGGGGTAATCCTTATATATGGCCGACAATTGGCGGACGACATTGCTCCACTTCGCCTCGTCACACTGTACATGCACCGGCTCTTCGAATGACGTTACAGGTGTTTCTTTTGAAAAATCAGCCGGGCGATCCTTGACCGTGTTTTGCTGCAGGAAAGCCTTCTTCGCTTCGAGCCTTTCAATTGCAGACTTGTAGGAGTCATCTGTTTCACTCCACAGTGCCTGGCGCAATACCTTATAGTCGTCATCTATCGTGATGTTTTCGCCGCGACCTTGTCTGCCTCCGAGCAGTGCACCCAGAATTCCACCATCGCTAAATCTAGTGTTGTCGAGATCGTAATCGCCAACGCGCAGGTCGACATTTAGATCGCGTTCTTTATCCACAACTCTTGAATCAATAGCACCAAACGAGCCGGCAATTCTGACTTCGTCTTTGCCTTTGATGGTGTAGGAAACAAAGTATGGTGCATCGTGCCCTTTGATCTTAAGCTCTTTCATCGAGCGATCCATTTCGTCTTTCATTGCTTTGAAGACGATGTCGTCTTGCGCGACAGCGCTGTTAGCGCATGCGAACATCAGAGCGATTGGAACAATGAATGCTTTCTTGTATTTCATTTTGCTGTTCCTTTGCCGCTGGTAGTTTCCGATTTGTTTGCGCTATCAGGCTCCGACATAGGAGATGGCAATAGCGGCGGTTTATCCTGAGCTTTGTGCTGGCGTTCGACCTCGATGGTGCCTACAAGCAAGCTGGGGGATGTCGCCGACACCGGTACCCAGCCGGACTCGGCACCGCATGTCCCGTTGAATGTGTCGTCGTCGTCTGCACCACACAAGATGCGCTCGAGTGATGCTAGAGGCGTACCAACAAGATCTGCCCCGCGCATTAGTTGATCCGGTTTTCCATCAGGAAATACTTTCCAAACTCGCAGAGGCAGTAGTTTGTAAACCTGCGGCAGAACCGATTGAGTCATCGTAAAACCACCGGCGATTTCATCGAAAATCAATCCGTATGGTTTTCCTTGTTTTTTCACTTCCTCAATGAGCATTTCGCGTAGCTTCGGATAGGGAACACGCTTGGCGCTGTCCACAATGAGATTGGCTTGCCGAGCTACGGGATCTCTGCCGGGTGAGCAGCGACCGTGTCCGTTAGATACGTTGAAATCTTTGATGGGCGAACGTCCCATCAAGAATGTTTTCAGCACGCCTTTGTCTACCAACGTTACCTTTGTGCCGGGCACACCTTCGTCATCGAATTTGTAATGTCCATTCAGAGCCTTTGTTCCGAAGCGAACTCTAGTCGGATCATCCATCACCGTTACAAACTCAGGCATGATCTGCTGTCCGACTTTCTTGGCAAATGTTCGTCCTTCGTCTTCGCTCTTTTGTCTGTGACCTTCGATGCGATGACCGAATGTTTCATGAAAGAACACACCCGATGCTTTCGCCTTCAAAATCGCAGGGCCGACATATGGCTCCGCCACTGGTGCCGTGCGCAGAGCGACAAGATCTTTTGCAACATTAGATACGAGTTTTTCCAATTGTGCTTCATCCGGAACATCAGCCATGGTTGGCGCTTCTACGCCATCATAGAGTGCAAGCCGCATTCCATCAGCCGCAACAGCTTTGGCAGTCGTGAAGACGCGATATTGAATGCGCTCGTCTTCAATTTCCGTTCCCTCACTCGTGACGAGGTAGCGTGTTGTTTTGGTGGCAGTGAATTCGACATCCGAGTCTTCGATGCCCGGATACGATCTGTAGATTTTCGACAATCGTCTGATTCTGTCTTCCCACTGCTTTCTGTCAACGTTGAGTGACTCGCTGACTTTGAATTCTTTCTGCGGCGTCTCCAGCGAGAAATCCGCTGAGTTGTCTTCTTCCTCAACCTTCACATCTTTGTTGGCCAGCACCATCATGTATTTCTTCTGTGCCGATTTGAATTCCGTATCCGTCAGCGCCCACAAAGCCACGCGCAACGCGTCCTCGTTGTCCTCCATCGGTGTGAATCTGAAAGGACTGCCGCCGCCGAACATGCTGCTAATGTCGAATCCGCCGCCCCGAACCGGGTGGCTGCTGTCACGCTCCGGCGAGCCGACCCGAAGGTCGATGTCTACGACGCGGCTCTTTTTGGGGCGGTTGGCGTAGAGCAATCCGCCAAAAGTGCCCTTGATATCAAGCGCCTCTGTGTCGTAAATTCGGTAGGCGAGAAAGTAAAGAGGAGCGTTGCCGGCGTTTTTGAGTTTGCTAAATGACCGATCCAGCTCTTTGCGCATGGCGCGCAGGACTACGTGCGTGTCGCTTTTGGCATTCGACCCCTTCGAGCTGGCCTTTGCACTGGAAGCCTTTTCGCTGGATTCCTTGCTGTCTGATGTCTTGACAGGCGCGTCCTTCTTGGCGGAACCGGTAGCGGCCGCCTTGTCGTCCGCCTGGGGTTTCTTTTGGGGGGCACCCTGGGCAGCCAAGCTTATAGAAATTGCCAGCGTTGCCAGTGCCAGAGACAGGCAAGTTCGCACACGATTGTTACCTTTCATGTAAGCCTCAAATAGGTTCTATAAATGGTAGGTACCACCGAAAAGCTGCCGAGAAACCCTACTGGGATCTGTTTTCACATGGTAGAAACTTAGAAGTATGGTTGTGGATTAATTCATGGCGCGGACTGCAATTGTCATTGGTGCTGGATTGGGCGGTTTATCTGCCGCAATTGCGCTGCGAAAAGTCGGCTTTGTCGTCGATGTCTATGAAAAGGCGCATGAGCTAAAGGAAGTCGGCGCTGGAATTGTCCTTTATCCCAATGCGATTCAGGCGCTGCGCAAGCTTGGAGTCTATGACGCCGTCGCGGACGCTGGCAGCTTCGGCCGTCACGGAAAGTATTTGACGCACTCAGGAAAGATGCTCGTGGAGATGGATTTGTTGGATGTCGGCATGGACAAGGAAGCGATTGCCATTCATCGCGCTGATCTGCAACGAATACTTGCGGATAAGTTGGGCGAAGGCCGAATTCATCTGGGGAAACAGCTTAAGAATTTCGAGGA
>JAYRNY010000074.1:0-7471 GCA_041911975.1 bacterium
AAACCGGTTTTGCTTTCCTTGTGGCAATCTCTTGTCTTTTCTGCACCGTGCCGGCAAACGCGGATGCTCCGGCAAGGAAAACCGGCTCAACGACAATTGCTCAAGCAACGGTTGACTCCGCAGGCACGGGTGGCGGATTGTTAGTCACCACTACAGATACCCTCGATGGTTACAGGATTCGCGAATACCGTGGTATCGTTCGTGGTGTCATGGTTAGAGAGCCGAACACTATACAATCTTTCAAGGCCGGGATTCAAGGAATGTTCGGCGGCAAAGTAAATGCCTACATTCACAATTGCGAAACTGGTCGCCAGGGCGCATATGACGCAATGGTTCAGCAAGCAGTAGCTCGCGGTGCAAATGGAATTGTCGGCGTCAGATATGATTCCGATTCGTTCCAGGGAAATGGAAATGATTTCGGCACGGAAATCGTTTGCTACGGGACGGCCGTGATGCTCGAAAAAGTGCAGAGCACCCAGCTCAACCCAGCGCAATAAGTCAAAGAAGCAACCTCAGCTCAAAAATGTAAGCAAAGACGGCCCTGCCATTTTGGAGCTTACAGATTCATCTTGCTCATACAGAAGAGAAGAGCCGGAACCGCGTTGCCGACGACAAGCAACCAGGCCACTGCTCTGCCCAGACCTCTGGGAATTATGAATGCCAGGACCAGGAACACAAACGAAAAAATCGTGAAAATAATGACTGGTGCCATGGTCAAGAAAAGCATGAAATTCGGATCGAGCTTGTCCGTCATCAGCCAAACAACCACGGGCTTAAGTCCCTCTTCTCCTTTGTAAGGAAGTTCGGGATCACCTGTCGGCTTGTACTCTTTGCCTTCTTCCAATGCTTTCAGATAACGAGTGTGCGGTCTGGCACCATAAATTGGCTTGCCGTCTTTTCCAATCAGCTGAATTGCAAAACCCTGAGTGTTTCCTCTTGGGCTGAGGAAATCGACCGCATAACAACGCATCTCGCCCGGGTGCGCTTCGGGAGTATCTTTGGGTAGTTCTCCGGACAGCAATTGATCGTAGAACTTTGTCCTTGCTTCATCGGCATCAATCGAAACAGATGCGCCTTTGCCGACAACCACGCGATGGAATGAAGGAACTTCCGATTGTTTCGTGTATGGATTCTGATAATGAAGATCGGCAACGCTGATAACATCACCGCGGTCCGGATACTTCTTGGTGCGAGTGAAACACAAGCCGGCATACTGAGTAACGATTTCTACTTTATTGGCTAGCTGAATTTCCGGACCGCCGTAAAGATAAACTTTGGAGCCCTCGTCATCCATGATACCGTCATCGGTCCGGTACATGGCAAACTGCTTTTGAAGCGCCTTTCCGACTGCCAGATCGACTGCATCATGCCAATCGTCCAGATAAAATTTCAATCTGGGTCTGAACTTCCTATCACCGATCCCAAATTCGCAAGTACCCGGATCGATTAGTGTGAAAGTCTTGGCTGAATCGCCAGAGATATAGCGGTGCTGGCTGGAAAGAAATGCCTTTTCCGCATTCGTCTTTCTAGGAATAACCGTGTAGAGGCAGTTGAAACTTCCCACTGTGACTGCGGTCAAAAGAACCAGCACTCCGGCCGCCTTGGCCGATGTAACGCTTGCATCTTCAATTTGTTGAACAGGCTGATCCGAATCGCGCTTACCCATAAAAAGCGCCATGATTAATCCTACGAATCCGCCCTGTTCATTACCGCTTGAAACAGGTGGTGCCTCCATCGAGCGCGAGGACATGGATCTTATGCTTCTGGCGCTGGACGCGGCGTTTGGCGGAGGTTGGCTTACAGCTTCAGCCTCCGAATAGTCAGACACTGAATCCTGTGACTGATCTGCACCGGGAAAAGCAGCTTGCGCCATTTCCGCATTTGATAGTGAAGCATGTGAAGGTTCGGACTGATAACCAGGCAATGAAGCAGGCACACCCATGCTTGGAGCCGGTGGCTGTGCTGAAGGAGACATAAACTGACTGAATGGTGCCCCACCAGTGTTAGGGCTCGACGGCGGCATATCCAGATGATCCCGCGGACCCCAGGCGTCAGCTGTAAGAGACACTTGCGGTGTTGTAGATGACGCCGATGGCGTCGGTGGCAGTGATGGCGCCGGTGGCACCGGAGGCACTACCGGTTGCGAGCCGGACACCTGATTGGCATCTCCAGGGCTGGAAACGACTGGAGCGGCCGGCTCGTAGTCGGCAGGTCCCCATCCGCCCTCATCCTGAGCAGGTCCCCAACCACCCTGCTCATCCGAAGGAGCATCTCCCCATCCCGACTGCTCTTGATTCTCTGCTTCTGATTGCTGCGCAACCGGCGGTGCACCTTGCGGTGCAGCAGGTGTTGCCGCATCGGCCGAATCAGGCACGTTCGGTCTGGAAAACATCGCGGTTTCTTTTATAGGCCTGGCAAGCACGTCCGATGATGGCCTCGCTGCCGCAGGAGCCGGATTCGGTGGTTGCGCAAAGCCTGGAGGTGTCGGGCCTCCCGGTTGCACAGGTTTGACTACGGCATGCGCGCCGGACAGTTGCGACGGATCGACAGGAACAGCCTCGTCAAAGTCGGCAAAATCTGCAGCATCGCCCGGTCCCCATGAACCAGGGGCGGGCATGACCACCGGATTTTCTTGCGTCGAGGATCTGATCGTGGCATGTGTGCCTGAAAGTTGCGATGGGTCGACTGGAACTGCTTCATCAAAATCAGCAAGCTCATAGTCGGCCATTTTCGGCTGCGGCATGTTTAGTGCATGTGGAGCGCCTGGCGCAGCAGACGGCACTGCCGGTGGTGTCGGCGCACCAGGTGACCCTGGAGGAACTTGCGGCATCGCAGGAGAAACTGCAGGCGCTCCCGGTTGAGTATTCGGCACGCTCGGCATAGAGAAACTCGCCGTTTCTTTAGTTGGTCTGGCGAGAGCATCCGGCGACCAGGGGACAGCCGGTGAGACAGGTGGTTGCTGCGGCGGCGCTTGATATTGGACAGGTTGAGTGCCGGACGCTTCCATACCAGGAGGTGCCGGCGAGTCAGGGCCCAGCGCTTTAAAAGTATAGGTATGCTCAGTTGTGGGAGGCGCACCAGGTACCTTCGCCTTGTCAGTGACGAGAGTGGTCACGTCGACCTTGCCGGCCTTTACCGATTGAGCAAGCTTGTACAACTTTTCCGATTGCTCTTGCTTGCCGACTTTCAGACTGACCGCGGCAATGCGTTCCAGCGCCGCTCCAATTGCAACGATGTGCCGATTTGGATTGGGTGCATTCACATTGATGAATCGCTGATTGATTTTGATCGCTTCGGAAAATTTTCCCCAGGCAGTATAGATTTCGGATAGCGCCTCAGAGCAAAAAGACAATCCCTCAGGATGGTTGAAGAGCTTTTCAAAAACTTCGCGCAAAGCAGGTTCTGCGGCAGCAAAATTCCCACTGCTGTATACACTCTTTGCATTCTCCAATTCCTGGAGAACTACGCTGGGATCGTTTTCCGACTGAGTATTCATTTGGCCACACAAGGCGAGCTGACGGCGCAGGCAAAGCCTACCCTTCAAGCTTAGCAGCCCAGAGGCACTTTCGAGCATTATCAGCCGACAAAGTCAAGCGCAGCCCAGAATTCAGCAATTTGGCAACAGGCCGATGCCAGCTAGGCAGCTTTGCGAATCGGCAAGCGTCTGTCCGCGGTGCGCTCTTTCGAAAGAACCTTCGGAAATAGCAAGCTTTGCGGGCTTTTCACCGGGTCAAAACCTTTCGAACTCTGCAACAAATTGAGCGCCTTATCTTGAGACGATTCTCCTGCGCCGAACCATTTGGTAAGCAGTTTTTTCAAGACGTCCAAAAGGCGAAAGTATGCCTCATCTATTGAATTGCGTTCTCGCGCTATCACTGGCATTCTCATCTGGGCCTCCCTGCTTCGATCTTGATACGCAACGCCACCTTCGACGCGGCTTGATCACACCTGACAGTGTTTTAGACACGAGTGACAGGATAATGTTCCAGAAAAACACCACTTGGCATCATGCCTTTATGTATCAAAGGAAAGCAGGGGCGTATCGTATACGCGCCTACATAAATTTAGTTCAGTTCAAGTGCGACCGACCTGAATATATCCGCCTCATATGCAGAACTCGTTCGCATCACCAGAGATAGCAGCGCTTATTCTTCGGCAGCATCATTGTGTTTTCTCCCTTAATATCGAATGCCTTTTCAAAGGCGTCCATATTGGCGAGAGTGCCGTTGACCCGATACTTTGGAATTGGATGTGGATCGGTTGCCGCCATCATGTGTTCTTTTTCCGGCCGAATATTTGTCGCCCATGCTTGTGCAAACGACAGAAAAAATCTCTGTTCCGGAGTGAAACCTTCAGCATCGGCAACATGCGGTTTGCCCGCCAGGATTTTCTCGAGAGCTTTATAGGCTATCGTCAAGCCGCCTAGATCAGCGGCCGCCTCACCAGCAACCAATTTCCCTTTCAGATGAGTGTCACCATCTACGGTATAGCCATCGTACTGATTCTCGATCAGACTGACCCTCTCTTTAAAACGCTTCTCGTCGCCTGCTGACCACCAATTCCTCATGTTGCCTTGAGCGTCAAATTTGCTTCCTTGATCGTCAAATCCATGAGTCATCTCATGACCGATAACCATGCCCATAGCACCGAGGTTAGTAGCATCATCAGCCTTTGGATCAAAAATTGTAGGCTGCAGAATACCGGCCGGAAATACGATCTCATTCATCTCGCTCCAGTAGTAGGCATTGACCGTTTGCGGGGTCATCAGCCATTCCGTGCGATCGACGGGCTTGCCGATCTTGGCAAGATTGCGATTGAATTCGAATTGCTCAGCTTTGAGTACGTTCGAAAGATAAGAATCGCGGTTGATCTTGAGTGCCGTGTAGTCACGCCATTTGTCCGGATACCCGATTTTCGCCACAAACGCATCGAGTTTTGCAATGGCATTCTTGCGAGTGGTGTCATCCATCCATTCAAGAATTCCAAGATCTTCTCTCAGTACTTCTCTCAGTTTCTTTACAAGTTTCAGCGCTTTTGCTTTTGCTTCGGGCGTGAACGCTGTTTTCACATATTGCTGGCCGACCGCCTCACCAATCGCATGGTTCGTGGCATTGACGACGCGCTTCCAGCGAGGAAGATTTTCCTTCTTTCCGGTCAGGACTTTCCCATGAAAATCAAAGTCCGCATCGACAAATCGTGATGAAAGATATGGAGCCGCCGCATCAATCAAATGCCAGCGCAAATAATCTTTCCAGCTGTCCATCGGCACAGCCGCCATCTGATGATCCAATTTTTTGAAGAAGTCAGGCTGGCCGACGTTGACTTCGTTGATACCTGGATACCCTATCTCAGAGAAATAGACCGACCACGAGAATTTCGGAGTCATCGCCGTCATCTCTTTGAGATTCATCTTGTGATAAATCTTCTCCGGATCGCGCAGATCGATATTGGACATCGAAGCGTCCGCTAGTTGCGTTTCGATCTCCATGATCTTTTGCGCTTTCGCCTTTGCATCCGCGGCGTCGATGCCCAAAAGACCGAGCATGCGGGCCACATGGCTGACATACTCAGCGCGGATTTTCTTGAAGCGGTCTGCTTGATTGAAATAGTAGTCTTTCTCCGGCAGACCGAGGCCGCTCTGTCCAGCCTGACCAATAACTTTGGTGGCATCTTTGAAATCCTGACCGGAGCCGAATGAGAAGAGCGCGTTGACGCCGCAGCTGTGCAAATGCGCGAGTTCCGCCCGCAAATCGTCGAGATTTTTCAATTTGTCGATGCGCTTGAGTTCATCTGCAAGAGGTTTGAGGTCATCCTCTTCCAGTTTTTTCGTGTCCATTCCGACTTTAAAGAAATCGCCGACCTTCTGCTCGACGGTTCCGGACTTAGCCGTCTTTTTCGCGGCATCTTCCAGAAGTTTGCGAACTTGCGCCAGGTTCTTGTCATTGATGATATTGAGCACGCCCCACTTGTCGTATTCATTTGGAATGGGGGTGTTCTTGAGCCACGTCCCGTTAGCGTATTGATAGAAGTCTTTGGCAAGTGAAACGGACTTATCTATATTGGCGGTGAAGGACCGAGTGGCGGAGTCCGAATCCCCCTTGGTAGCTGCCTTGGTTTCAGATTTCATATCAGACTTCGCAGCCGCGGACACAGCCTGCAAAGAGCTGCCGGCGCCCACTGCAACACAGATTGCCAGGCTTGCAGCCATTGCCACATAGTACGTTTTGTTTCTAGCCATCTCTTTCACCTAACACCGAATAAAGGCAAAGTCTAACAGTTTGCTCACAAACCCGCTAAGGAACAAGAAGTCTTGCCCAATGCCATGGCTTTTTCCAGGGTTTTTAAAGTCGGGAATCAAAGGAACAGGAAACGAATTTTAACCGAAGAATTAGCATCGCTTGGCTACCGAAAACAGCCGCCCGTCATGGGATTAAACCCTGGCCCAACTTTTCGGGTTAGCAACTGGACACAAGAGGGCTTGGAATCAAAGTGGAAAAAGCTTGAAGATGGCGTTTGGCGTGCGATAATGACGCTTCAGTGTTCCATTTTTTCCGGTATTTCGCATGAATAACAAACTTTTCGTAGGTAACCTCTCTTTCAAACTCTCGGAAGCAGAACTCGAGACATTGTTCGGTGAATTTGGCACCGTCGTGTCCTGCTCCATACCGACCGACCGCGAAACCGGCAGAAAACGGGGATTCGCTTTCGTTGAGATGGGCAGCCAGGCTGAAGCCGAAGCCGCCATCAAAGGCCTCAATGGCAGAGATTGCGAAGGTCGTCAAATCGCGGTAAGCATCGCTCAACCGAAGCCAAAAGGCGGCGGAGGTGGCGGCGGACGCAAATACTAAGCGCCGACCGACACAGATATAAATGAATGGGCAAGTCAAGTGGCTTGCCCATTTTGCTTTTTCTGCATTTCGTCAAGCGGTCTACGCACGGCGCCAACCTTAGAGCAGGAAATTGAAGGTCCTAATGGGGAGGCATTGGAATCCAAACCGGTGGTTTGCCGGGAAATTTCATCTTGCTCAGGATCGCATTGTCATCTGCTTCATGAGGTTTCAAATAAACGTAATAGCTGTCATTTCGCTCGACCAGATCATCTTTCGGTTGGCTGCGCGGGCTTATCAGCATGTCGTTGGTAAAACGAACGTGCATGTAATAAGGCAGCAATTGAGTAAAGTCCGGCACATCAGGTTCCATCTCATAGCTCAGCAATTGCGTGCCTTTCACCCTGAGCACTTGCGCATTGGCGGCTTGCCTGGGTTTCATCGGCACCTCGAGCCAGCTCGTTCCAACCTGAACAAAACCTCTGACTGTCGGTGTCATCACATATATAGGTTCGTCTCCCTTCGTATTGCGCAGATATAGCGTGACAACATAAGACTTGCCCTGGCCGAATTCCACATTTTTCAAGTCAGCGCGCAATCCTTGCATGGCCAGCTCCTCCAGAGCCATGCGTTGCTTTGCTCGC
>JAYRNY010000075.1:0-2333 GCA_041911975.1 bacterium
CGGAAGGTACTATCCCCGCAGGCTGTTTCAGCATACCAAGAATGGATTTTAATTGAATCTATTTATATGAACACCGGATTTTTCCTGATCTACTGAAAACCTCGACACTTAAAAACCCCTGTTCAATTTCAACTGTTATCAGTAGAAGTTTGTTTCTGGTTTTCTTGTGGAGGCGATGCAATGCACCAACCCCACAGAAACTTCAACCGATATCGGTTGAAAATCGCCGTGTCCTCAAGCCTTTGCAATAAGGGCGGCATACATGACGCAGGTCGAAGCATGGCGTCGACCTTGCAATTAGCTTGCGATTTTAGTTTTCAAGCACAAACTGACTAAATTGCGAGTTAAGCCTCGGGTTCTATCAATCCGTAGTTGCCGTCGCGTCTGTGATAGACGGTGTTGACCTGGGAGGTCTCCGAGTTGATGAACATGAAGAAGTCATGTCCCAGGAGATCCATATGCTTGCAAGCTTCTTCAGGCAACATTGGCTTCAGTGGGAAGCGCTTCGAGCGAACAATTTTCGGTTTGATGTCCTCCAGGGCGATCTCTTTTTGGACGGCGAAGTCGTCGTCCTCAGATGGACTGACGTCAACAGGCGGAGCGTGTTCCCCGCGGTCCTTGCCCTTATTCCCCTTATGCCAATACCTTGTCTTGTATTTGCGCAACTGGCGCTCAATTTTGTCGGCGACCAAATCAATGGAGGCGTACATGTTTTCCGTCGACTCTTCTCCTCTGATCACAGAGCCGTTTAGACTGATCGTGATTTCAGCGGTCTGGTTGTGAGCTATTGAAGGATTCTTGGCGACGCTCAATAGGGCGGTAATACTGAGAGCATGATCGAAGTGTTTTTGCGCTCGAGCTAACTTGTCTACCAAATAATCTTTGAGGGCCGGGGTGAGCTCGATATTGCGCCCTGTTACGGTCACTTGCATGATCAAACCTCCTTTCAGAGGGGGACTATAAATGGAAAACCGGCCAGGATAGCCGAGTGCCTCCGCGCTCGCTCATCATGCCGGTGAAATTGGTTTTTCGAAAATCGTCAATTGCTAACCAGATAAGAACCTTGGATTTGCCAAAGGCCGACTCGGACGAATTACGTACCAGTTTTGTACCCGTGTCCGGCAAATAATCACCTAAACACAGCGGCTTTAACTACATTTTGATCTCTTGAAAGTTCAAAGGCAATCCCCCTGTTTACGGAGAGAGGCCACGCATTACCCGGGCGACGCATGGCCTCGCCCATACAGATCTAAAGAGCGGTTCTATCTAAGCCCGGAGACGGCATCCAGTGAGATCTGAGCCGCGTCCAGGTAGCTCAAAGGTCTTGCACCTGGTGCATTTTGTGCGACAGGGCGTTCGGCGAATGCCGGCTGGCCTAGCCATCCGTTGACTTCGCCCCGGTTTGCGGTAGCTGTTCCACGATAAGCACGGGCATAGTGCTCGATTACCGTTGGCGGTAAGCGCTTCAGATTGGACTGCACCTCGACCAGGCGGGCGACCAGTTCCAGAGCCTCACGCGGCCACATCGGGCGGCGCAGATACTCTTCCAGCGACTCCTCGGACGCCAATTCCAGCCCTTTGGCATCGACAGCCTTAACGCGTGCAAGCAGTTTGTAAGCTCCCACTTTGGTCACATCAAGAGGAAGAGATGTTCTTTCGAGAGGTGAGCGCTTGGCTAGAACATTGTGGCGGTCAAGCTGGCGCAGAATCAGGACATAGAAGTCTCCACGCGAAATAGTGGCGGCGGGATCTCCCATGGCCAGAGGTTCAATGACGCCGGAGCCGGTCAATTCACGCAGAGCGAAGAGTCTGTAGCGCGAGTTGACGGGGAAATACTCGAAATACTTGGACAGGCAGAGCAACTGCTCTTCGGTCGGCTGGTGATTGGGATAAAGACTGGCTGAAGTGGCTTCGGCGGCTTTGCAGGCGCGCATGAATTCGTTGATGGATTCTGCTCTCGTGCCCATGCCGTCGCCGATCACATGCACTTCCACATCCGGTTTGCCGCTCAACTGGCGGACCATCCGTACCGTGGCCAGGGTGTAGTCATAAGCCGAGTATTTCTGCCATTTCGAGTTCCAGTAAGCCATGGGCGCAATGATGTCCGTGTATTGCGCCAGCAGGCGCCAGGGTGTTTTTGCCACCTGCGGAGCTCGATTGAGAGGGCTGTATACGACAGCCATAATCGGCATCGTCGGACCTACGGCTTCGCGGATGCGCTTCAAATAAGCCTCTACCGCCTTAGCATCAAGGTTTTTCTCCAGGTTCGGCGCAATCGCATCGACGTGCTCTCCGCGCTCGCTGGTGTATTTCGCAGCAGCGATCATTCTGTC
>JAYRNY010000076.1:0-4084 GCA_041911975.1 bacterium
TCGACAGTGTCCAAGCAATAGGACATATACTCCAATTTCTCGAACTCCATCAGCTCGGCGTCAAAGACGCAGACCGTTTTTATCTTGGCTCCTTGAGCCAGGGGCTTGATGATTTGCTCAACGCACCGCTGCTTGGTGAAAGACTCACCCTTCCAGTCGAGCCAATAGATATCCGTACCTTTTAGAGCATCAGGCAACAACGTCTTTGCAAGCTCCGGATGCCTGCAAATAACCAGCGCATTGCGGCGTTTGAAGTGTTCATCCGACGCTCTGACCGCCCATATGTCAGCCTTCACCTGCTCGGCGGCGGCCTGCAAGCCAGGCGTCAAAGGAGCAGATAAATTCTTACGGGGAGCAGTGAACTTTTTCAACATGCTTGCAACACCGAATCAGTAGCCCTGAGCCTAGACGACGGAGCTCTTCAAAACCTAGTCGTCGCAATTCCAATACAATGTACCAGCAATTTTTCGCGTCAAAGCTCTTGCCAAACGTCGAAATGCCAGATCTCCGCCGGCGGCATATTAAATCTGCCGGACTACGTAATTTCCGCACTGACAATTCGCCGATTCGCGCTCAAGATGGGCTAACCCTTGCTGAATCCATTTTCAGCGCCCGCCCTTCGTAGTCTTCATCGAAAATATTTCCCCGTTCTTTCTTACAGAAACGGACATAACTGCTATGACAAATTATCCAAGAGAAACCGCCGACCGGTTTGAGTCGGCTGCTAAATCCGGGCAGGATTTTTCGGATGTCTATTCAAGTATTGTTGAAATGCAGCATTCGTCGCGGGACTTCAACTCCTACTCGATGCAGATGTTTGCAACAAACATGATGCTCCAACAGCGCGGTCTTGCCGACTTTGACGGTGACGGACACCAGGATATTCTTCTGGGCGCAAAAAACGGAATGATATACACAGCCGACCCTACACATCAGGTTGTGCAAGCGAGAGATAAGAACTTCCAAGTTGTAAACCAAATGGAGCTGCCAATGCCGCCGCTCGATTTCGGACCACGAGGAAGAACCAATTGCTTCCCCAATCATGGCGATCGATTCCCCAGACGTGACCGCGACGAAGGCTGGGGTGACGACCTACGTGACGGTCGTTGGAGTGATGAAAAACGCGACCGAGACTGGCGTGACGGCAGGCGTGACAGAGGCTGGGGCGAAGAATCTTGCTGCCCGCCGCAGTGCTGCTGCTGTGCGTGCAATCAGCGCAGCCCGCTGATGCGCGAAGGCATGGATACTGGACGCTCGCCACTTTCCAATGTCTATGACAATGCCGGAATGTATGACGGCATGCCGGACGAAGTTCCTTATGGTGCAGACACAGGGCGTTCGCCACTGTCTAATGTCTATGACAATGGCGCCGAAAACTACGGACAAGTCAACTATGATGGGACCGCCAACTACGGAACATCCCCTGACTATAACCAGTTCACGGGCGACGGCACGATGCCGGCAAACGCTACCGTAGTGACCGACGGCACGGTGTCCAGCGGTGGAACAGTGACCACTGATGAAACTGTGACCACCGATGGAACTTTGTCCAACAACGCAACAGTCCCTGGCGATGCAACAGTGCAGACAGACGGAACGGTCCAGACCGACGGGACCGTCCAGACGGATGGAACAACCCAGACTGACGGAACAGTCGACAACGGACAACTCCCGTCGTTTTCCGCATCGACTGACGGCACAGTGAAGCCTTATGGAATGACCTTTGACGGCAGCGCCAACGGAACTGTCACGACCGATGGAAGTGTTTCGACCGATGGAAGCGTTCCGCCGGACGGAGCTACGTCCACGGACAGCGGTGTTCCTATAGACGGAACCACCTCCTCAGACGGAAGCAATTCCACTGGACAAACATCACTCATCGATCCAAACAGTTAGAGTCAGGAACAGCACAATGAGTCGGCCGGACGATACAGGATGTCGATCGGTCGACACTTTGCGTTAAACCAAAATTGGTCTACTGCTTGTCACCTTGGCGTACTGCAAGAGGAGCGAACGGTTCACGAACGCTACCACTTGGGGTTCTAAGGCTTCCATGGTTCGCCGAGTTTCTCCGAATCCGGCAAAATTCGGCTTATATTGGTATGCGTCATAAGACCAATTTTGTCCCATTCAAACGGCAGCAGCACAGTGGGATCGTATGTCCCCTGATTGGAATAAGATATCTGAATTCCGGGGTGGCTCCTTTTGAGTTCTTTGCTAAACGAATCTACATCTTGCGGCGACCATTGTGCTGGCACAAATTCGAGCACACGCAATTTTTTCATTTTGGTCAGCGACTTTATGCACTTAGCCGTGACGTTGGTTTGACTCAAATCCAGCCACTCCAAATTCGGCATATTCTCAAGATGCGCAACCCCTTTGTCAGTGAGCAGATTGTTCGCTAGATTCAAGACTCTTATTGATTTACTCTTCCCGACCGGCTTGAGATCGTTATCACAAATGGCATTTGTTGCCACAGCAAGCTCTTGCAGATTTTTGAAGTCAGGAACCAATTTGAGTACATCTTCCGGTCTATTCAGGTGACTGATGTCCAAAAACTGAAGCTGGTAGATCACCTTATACTTGGCTAATTGAGTGCAATCTACATCGCTCGTCGAAAGATTGAGATAGATCAATTTGTTGAAGCTCGGGAGTATAGCGAGATCCTTGTCGTTAAAGTCGGTGCCTGATACATTCAAGCAGCGAATCCCCGAAAGGTCTTTGAACAGAGAGTAAAATTTACGCTTCCCTGGGCGTCCGCGATAATCGAGCACTGCTAAATCATCCGGCCGAAATCTCGATAGCAGACTGGGATCTTTATCAATTTCATCGTCTATCATCAGCCCTATCGGTTCGGAAGCTCCTATGGAAATCCGCCCAGTTGCAGGTACTGCCTTGTTGAAGCGATTGATAAGACGACCGATTGGAAAATCCGGGAAACTGAAGATTTTCTTTCCGTCTTTTTCCTCTGACCAAAACCTGGGATACACATCTTTTGCTTCTGGTATTGGCGGCGGTGCCGTGAATTTGAAATACAGATAGCCGCTGCCGGCACCAAGCATGTATAAACCAGCACCGAATGCAAGCATCTTAATTGCATTCCCAATTCCCTTAGACTCGACCGGCTTGGCTGGTGGTTCCTTAGCTCTAAAACTAGCAGTATCACTAATTACCTTGCCACCTCTGCTAGTCTCTTCATTGAATTCTCTTTCCAGAGAAATCAGATCTCGCGCTAAGTGCTCCGCCGATTGATATCGTTTTTCCGGATTTTTCGCCAGTAACTTTTCGATAATGAATTCGAGCGCCGCAGGATAGTTTGCGCCCATTGATGCTTCTTTCAGCGACATCGGTTTGTCGGACTGATGTTTCATCATCGTAGACAATGCCGATTCACCCATGAATGGCGGCGCACTCGTCAGTGTTTCGTAGAAAACACAACCAAGCGAATAAAGATCGCTGCGATGGTCGACCGGCAAGCCCATGCATTGCTCGGGGCTCATGTAAAAGGGACTGCCAAAAATTTCTCCGGTTCTTGTCAGTGTTTGCTGATTGAAGTCATCGATACCGGTCAATTTAGCAATGCCGAAGTCTACAACTTTTACGCTTTCTCGCTCATGCTCTCCTTTCGGCGGAACAATCATGATGTTGCTGGGCTTCAAGTCACGGTGGACGATTTTCTGATCGTGCGCACAAGCAATCGCAAATGCAACCTGGATAAAGAGGGAGATAGCACGTCCCGTTGGTAAGTGACCGAGACTTTTGATTTCATCAGCCAATGTTTTTCCTTCGACGAGTTCCATGAGGAAAAACGGCTGTCCATTTTCGAGCAATCCGAACTCGAAAACTTTGAGAAGATTGGGATGATCGAGAAGTTGAGCGGCCTTCGCTTCATTTTGAAAGCGCTTCCAGCCTGCATCCACCTCCTGAAATTTGTTCAAACATTTGAGCGCGAATTGTTTTTCCAGCAAGAGGTGATCGACGCGGTAGACGTTGCCCATACCACCAGCGCCCAGACGTTCGACTACTCTGAACTTTTCAAGAAGAAGCGTGCCCGGCTCAAATCCCGCATCTGTAACAAGCGAAA
>JAYRNY010000077.1:0-4537 GCA_041911975.1 bacterium
CAGTGCCGCCAGCGAACAATTCAGGCAGGCGGTCGAGAAAAACCCGGAATCAGGTCTCAATCACTTCGAGTACGGGCGGTCGCGTGCGCGTATGGGCAACCCAGTGAATGAGGACCAGGCTGTGAGCGAATTTCTCGAGGCGCTCAATCACGATGCCGGCTTGCTGGATGCCAGAAAGGAAATGGCGGTCATCTTCATGAAGCGTGGCAGCTACGATGAAGCGGGAGGTCAGCTAAAGCAAGTAGTTGATGCTCAGCCGAGCGATCTCGTTTCGCGTGGCAATCTGGGCATCTGCATGCAGCGCATCGGTCTTCTGGATCAAGCAATCGAACAATTCTCCATTGTCGAGAAGCAAACCCCGAATTCGGTGGAGACTCTGTTCAATCTGGGCGCGGCGCTTAGAGAAAAAGGCGAGATTGATAAAGCAAAAGAAAAATTTGCTCAGATACTTTTGCTCAAACCCAGGCCAGACGACGCCAAACTCTCGTTTACCTATCTCGAGCTGGGTCGCTGTCTTTTGCAAAAAAACGACAGAAACAACTTAAGATCCGCTGTAGGACTTGAGAAACTGGCGATAAAATGCTTACCGACCAACCACTGGGCTTATTTAGCGCTCAGTGAAGCCTTGGAAAAAGAAGGCAATGAAACGGAAGCGCTGGAAGCGCTCCGTCAGGCAGTCCAGATCAATCCCAAGGCTCCTGAATCGAGAGCCGCACTGACACGGCTCCTTGCTGGGAAGGCAGCCAAACAAAGACAAAAGCTGACTGTGAGGTAGTAGAACCAAATGAGATACCGCCAATTACTGACCATGCTGGCGCTTTCGGCCCTGGCATCAAACGGCGCCCTTCCGCAAGCCGCTCAGGCTGTCGATCAAGACGAAGAGGACATCAAGAATGCCGTCTTTCGGTACGAAGCGGCAATTGAACAAAATCCCAAAGTGGTGAAAAACCGCGTCAAGCTGGGCAGAGCATACTTAATGCAAGGTGAATTGAAGAAAGCTGAAGAGCAATTCAAAGAAGCAATCAAGCTCGAGCCTAACGAGTCGGAAGCACACTTCGGTCTGGCCCGAGTTTTGATGCGCGAAGGCAATATGCAAGAAGCGACCGATTCGATGAAAGACGCAGCCAAGAACGATCCCAATAACCCTGATGTGCATCACAGATTGGGTCAGCTCTTGTTGCGCACTGACAAGCCTGAAGAAGCGATTGCCTCATTCAAGCAAGCAATCAAGCTGAAAGCGGATCATGCAGCCGCCCACAGAGACCTGGGAGCAGCGCTGGGAACGCGCGGCGATATCAACGCCCAGATTGAAGAAGAGAAGAAAGCAATCGCAATAGATCCCAATGATGCCGATGCAAATTTTTACTTAGGAAGTGCTTATGTAATGTCAGGCAACGTAAAAGATGCAGAGAAGTATTTGCAACGATGTGTTGAGTTGGACAAAAAGAATTCTGAAGCTCATCGAATGCTGGCTGGAGTGCTGGCTTCCGACCATCGCTTCCAAGAAGCGGTGAAGTCGGCGCAAACGGCATGCGAACTTGCGCCCGACAACAAGGCGTGCAAGGACACGTTGCAAAAGATAAAGACTGCAGAAGCTAAATCTAAGTAGTCATTGTCTCTTTTATAAACATATAAGAACCGCCAAAACTCGAGTTTTGGGGGAGTAAAAGGCATCCACAGTCAAGGTACTGGCAACCGTTTTACTGACTACAGGGCCCGCTCATACAAGAGTCTATTGCCTTGGATAAGGTTAACTACATAAGCGCTGCACATTATTGCAAATAGCCAGAATACACCTTACGATAGCCTAGTCGAAAGCCTATCGACTGGGCCTTTGGAGCGCAGTTCCCTCGCGAACGAGCACCCTGTCTAGCTTCTAGTCCAGATTCTACCAAGGTATTTCAACTGTATATATTTCATGAGGGCTACGCGTCGTGCTTGAGCGTAACGAGAAAAAAGACGATAAGGCGAAGTTGGAAATCAAAGCCAACATCAAGGTTGTTGGCGTCGGCGGAGCCGGCTCCAATGCCGTCAACCGCATGATCCAAGCGGGTCTCAATGGGGTTGAATTCTGGGCTTGCAACACAGACGCCCAGGCACTCGATTTGTCAGCAGCGAAAAACCGCTTGCAGATCGGAGCGAAATTGACACGGGGACTGGGAGCCGGCGGCAATCCGACGATCGGCACCAAAGGCGCAGAAGAGAGCCGCGAAGACATCGCAGCAGCACTTCAGGGCGCAGACATGGTATTCATCGCTGCCGGCATGGGCGGTGGCACCGGCACCGGTGCAGCACCGATCGTCGCTGAAGTAGCAAGAGAGATAGGCGCACTCACCGTCGGCGTAGTCTCAAGACCTTTCCTTTTCGAAGGCAAGCGCCGCATGAATCAAGCCGAAAACGGCATCCAAGAAATCAAGTCACGCGTTGACACGCTGATCGTAATTCCCAACCAGAGACTGCTCGAAGTTGTCGATCACCGCGCCTCCATGCAAGAGGCATTCGTCGAAGCAGACAAAGTGTTGATGCAAGGTGTGCAAGGCATCTCCGACATCATCACAGTGCCCGGTCTCATCAACGTCGACTTCGCAGACGTCAAAGCAATCATGGCAACAGCCGGTTCCGCTCTCATGGGCGTCGGCCGTGCGACCGGCGAAGGCAGAGCCGTGGAAGCAGCACGCAACGCCATCAACAGCCCATTGCTGGAATGCACCATAGATGGTGCCTCGGGCGTGATCTTCTCCGTCACCGGCGGACCCGATCTCACCCTGCACGAAGTTCAAGAAGCAGCCAATGTCATCTATTCTGCAGTCTCCGATGATGCCAATATCATCTTCGGAGCTGTTCTCGACGACAGACTGCACGGCGAAGTGCTGATCACCGTCATCGCTACCGGCTTTGATATGGTCCAGCAAAATCAGCCCCCTCGCCAACCGGCAATGTCCGCCCCCCAGCCGCGCTCGCAGCAGCATGAAGTGAGACAGCAACCGGCCAACGAGTACAAGAAAGTGGCCAGCGACATCCTTGACATACCTGAGTTTCTCAAGTCTCGCGGACCCAAGTAAACACAAACCCTTGTGAAACCTTTTGAAAGACCGGGCTGACGCTCGGTCTTTCTTTTTGTCGCATTTGGGAACGTGAGATAATCACAGCCTGATAACTGACTAATATTCGAGACCGAAATTCGAACCAATGGAAAAGGCCGCTGGCAAATTGGACTTAGACGTAAACTTAGACGATGGAACCATGCCCGTTCAAATTGAGGGCGGGAAGCTCGTTTTATTGGACCAGCGCAAATTGCCGGAGGCTATCGAATACTTCGACGCCACCGACATCGATCGAATGTGTTTCGCTATAAAAGAAATGGTTGTGCGCGGAGCACCTTCCATTGGCGTAGCTGCTGCTCTATCAATGGCGGCGCACGTGCAAAAGTTGGCTCTGGAAGCCAATTCGCCCGTCAGTGAATCGACATTGAATGCAGTCAAGGAAAAGCTGGATGCGACGCGTCCTACTGCCGTCAATCTGAAATGGGCAACCAACGAAGTTCACAACTTTGCCAGCCGGTTATTGAAGGATTCATTGAGCGCGAAAGAATTCGGAGAAAGGCTGTTTCAATTCGCAGAAGAAATGCTCCAGGATCATCTGGAGAGAAACAAGACTCTGAGCGACTTCGGACAGTCGGTAGTTCCTCAATCCGCACGCATTATCACTCACTGCAATGCCGGCTCGCTGGCCACCTGCGGATGGGGAACAGCTCTGGGAGTGATTCGTTCGGCCCATATAAAGGGTCTTAAGCCTGCTGTTTTCGTTGACGAGACAAGACCGCGCAATCAAGGATCCAAGTTGACGATGTGGGAACTCACTCAAGATGGAATACCGGCTACGCTGATCTGCGACAACATGTCCGGCTACTTGATGGGCAAAGGTGAAGTAGACATGGTCATTACCGGAGCAGACAGAATTGCCGCCAACGGTGACTCCGCAAATAAAATTGGAACCTACTCTCTAGCCTGTCTTGCCAATCATCACGGCATACCTTTCTATATTGCCGCTCCTCTGTCTACAGTCGATCCGCATATCGAAACAGGAGCAGACATCCCTATCGAATTTCGCGACAAGGACGAAGTGAGAAACATCGAGGGCCGGTCAATCACCGTCAAAGGCGCAGAAGCGCTCAATCCGGCATTCGACGTCACGCCTAATCACCTAATCAAAGGAATAATTACGGAAGAAGGAGTGCTTTATCCTCCCTACTTTGAGTCGATCAAAGACGCGCTTCACCGAAACGCGCAAAAGCAAAAATAAGAAAAGATCGTCAAACTTATGCTTCGAAGTAGCGAGCGGGCGGCTTGCTCTGCCGATTTGCCTGAGCTAACAGAATCGCCTTGGTCAGGTCGGTCGAATCTTCCGGCACGGAAACCACTCCGAACGAGAGTTTAAGCGGTGCTTCCGGCTCTTGTGGCTCGGCGGGAGGTTCACCTTCTTCTTCCTCCGGCGGCAGCTCTGCCAGTGCCTTGACCATGTTTCGGCACAGACCCAG
>JAYRNY010000078.1:0-4336 GCA_041911975.1 bacterium
AGCAGTGAAAAACTCGTGACGGCAGGCTCGCAAGAACGGGGATTCGACCATGCGGAGGGGCTGTCACTAAACTTACACGAAATAACCTTAAATTGGCGACAACCAACCCCCACCCCTCAATAAAGGTTGCACAAAATGGTATTAGATACTTGTTACGACCATGTACAGGAAGTTGAATTACCGCGCATGCAGAACAGCTCAGAAAATAAAGCCTCCATCTTGATAGTTGAAGATGACCGAGAGTTGGCGATGCTCACCTCTGCATTCTTGAAAAAGGAGGGCTATGACGTCGATGTAGTGCATACCGGCGAGAAGGTAGACGAGATTATCCGCCAAAAGGAATACGACATTCTTGTGCTCGACTGGATGCTGCCCGGCAAGGAAGGTGTAGACATCATCAAGGAATACCGCGAGAAAGGCGGTATCAAGGGCATTATCATGGTGACGGGCAACAGAAAAGTCGATGACATAGAACGCGGCATTGATTCAGGCGCCGATGATTATTTGACGAAGCCTTTCTCCATGAAAGAACTTTCTGCGCGTGTGCGAGCACTGCAGCGCCGCCCGCTGACCTATGTAGGCAATGTCATACAGATCGACGACATTTCGATGGATGTAAAAACACACGTGGTTAAGCGTGGCGATGAAGAAATTCATCTTTTCCCCCGCGAATTTTCTTTGCTCAAATTCCTCATGACCAATCCAGGTACGGTCTTTAGCCCGGAAAACCTGCTCAACTACGTTTGGGAAGCGGAGTCCGATGCCACGCCGGATTCGATACGGACAAACATTCGTCGCATCAGGCAGAAAATTGCCAAGGATGGCGAACCTTGTATTCTGGTGAACGTTCATGGAGTCGGTTACAAAGTCGAATCACAGAGATCTTGAAGTCGACCGGCGGCAAATCTTGCAAGATCAAATAAAATCAATTCACGTGAAAAGAACTCAGCTCTTGCGTTGTTTTCTTTGTCCCTTTCACATCTACTGATTTGACCAGTCCGACATTTTTGGAGAACCATCTGGTTTGATAAACCATTACCTCGTTGCGTATTGTCAAACCGCCGACTCTGACGCAAGCGAATTCACCGGCTGGAACTTTGATTTTCTCGGTGGGGAAAACTTGCCAGCGCTCGGTTTCACCAACCGGAACCATATGCTCGCCAGTCCATTGAAAGATGCTGCCAGGGCGAATGTTTGAGTCAATAATCAGCTTAGCCGGAGTGTAGTCGACAGTCAAAGTTGGCTGAGATTTACTCTCCATTCTTTCGAGCATGGTTTTAAAACCTTGCTTCGAATAGTACTTCGCTTCGCCTTCTTTAGTGCCGGCAAGGGCGACCTTGAACACCATGTGCCCGTCTTTCGCTGGTTTCGAGCCTACAACCTCATACTTTACCTGCGCTACCTTGCCGTCAAAGTCAGTTGTTTTGTAAGCCCACCAATTTTTTGCCTTGAGTGGAAACAGGTCACCACCGCCATCGGCGCATAACGCAGGTGATGAGAAGCAAGCCCCCGCGACTGCAATCGCGGCGAAGGTTATAGACACTGCGTTTCTCTTACGAGTCATTTCAATCCACTCACTGCTTTCGACTCACTCAATCCACTTTCTTGGCGACGACATAGGGTTGTTTATCACCTTCCTGTGGGCGCAGCGGCACGCGGAACCAGAAAGTACTGCCTTTGCCCATTTCACTTTCGACGCCGATTTGCCCCTTGTGCTCTTCGATAATCGCCTTGCAGATAGCCAGCCCCAAGCCGCTGCCTTTCTTTTTTGTAGCGTCGGCTTTTTCAACTTGCGTAAAACGATTGAACAATTTACCAATGTGCTCTTCTGGAATACCGCGCCCAGTATCGCTGATGCGAAATTCCGCATCAGTCTCGCTTGGCACTACGGCTACTGTGACGGAGTGCCCACGCTCCGAAAATTTGATGGCGTTCGATAGGAGATTAACCACCACCTGGACCAGGCGCTCACCGTCAGCGATGAGTGGCAGATCTACTGGCGGCGACACAATGTTGACACCGTGATCTTCTGCAAAATAGCGGACATTTTCAACCGATGTTTCGATAATCGCATTGGCATCGGTTTCTTCCATAAACATATCGAGCTTGCCGGACTCCAGTTTTTCCATGTCGAGCAGATCATTCACAAGGCGAATCAGGCGAGTCGAGCTCTTCTCGGCTATGTTTATTACATGCTTAGCTTCGCCGCTAAGGTCACCGAACATTCCAGCCAAAAGCATCTCGAACGAGCCACGAATAGACGTCAAAGGAGTTCTCAACTCGTGGCTGATGACACCGAGAAACTCTTGCTTGAATCTCTCAATTTCATGCCTTTCGCTGACATCAAGCATGATGCCCATGTACTTGAGTCCGTCTTTCGAATCATATTCGCGAATGCTCAGGTGTGCAGGAAATGTATTGCCGTCCTTCTGCTCCGCCATCCGCTCGTGTATATGCCCAATGGCTCGCTCCCGCACGGTTTCCCACACCTCCGCCTCCGGCTGATCCGCTTTGCGCTGGAACAGTGAAGCAAACGCGCGCCCAATCAGTTCACCCTGGTCGTATTTGAACATCTCGTCCATGGCTGAATTGACGAGTTCTATCTCGCCTTGCGGGTTGAGCAACACCAACCCGACAGGCATATTGGCAATGATAAATCTGATGCGTGCTTCACTTGATTTGATGGCTTCTTCTGCACGCTTGCGGTCTGTTATGTCATGCGCGACACAGAACAAGGCATCGTCCACGGGCGACCAGTGTGTCGTCCAGAGCATGTCCAGATAGGTTCCATCCTTGCAGCGAAAGCGGTTTTCATAAGGGGCACCGCTGCCTTCCTTTTGAATTGCAAGCTGGGTGTCTATTGTGTTGCTCACATCATCAGGATGGAGAAATTCCACAACATCACGGCGCAGCAATTCTTCCGGCTGATATCCCCAGACCTTGAAAGAAGCCGGATTGACGCGCGTAAACTTGCCATCCGCATCAAGGCTGCAAATTACATCGACCGCCTTTTCGAATACGGCTCTTTCCTTGCGCGAGGCTTCTGCAAGAGCTGCAGCCATGTCATGGAAAACTTTGTCGAGTGTGGCGATCTCATCATTTCCGGTAACAAGTGGATTCAGCTCCGAGCCTTTTGAAAGGCGGCGGCTGTTGTCCATCAGCACATTTAAGTTGCGGATAGTGCCACGTGTGAAGACATACGCGAGAAAAACAGCAACAAGGACGTTGAACGCCACACCAATGGCAATGCCTTTTTTCACGGACTCTCTCAGCTCGACACTGGAGCTGGGTGCCAGACTATCAATCTTCTGCTCCGCATCGAGAAACTCATTGATGTCCTTTTTCATCGTCGCAATAGAAGGCGACAGATGCTGCTGAATATCCAAGGCGACCTTTTGCTGCGATTCTGCTCTACGCCTCGCCCATTCAGCGACAAACTCCTCACAGACACTGAAAAATCTAATCGACTCCTCTTTCACGCGCCACAATACTTTCGACTGTACCGGGTCGTTTTTCACCAGCGGCTCAAGAACAGCAATGCCTGACTTCATTTCTTTCGTCAATTCCGCGTATTGATTTAACGCCGATTGATCTTTCGTTACCACGTACGCAGCCAGCGCCCTTTCCATCTGTTCAGGAATGAGTATCAACTTCGAACCGGCGGCTATCGCATGGCGGCGACTCTCTTCATTTTGCGCGTCTTTCTCTGAATTGTTCAAAAGCACCGTCAGCCACGCCACGAACAAAAGCTCGCAGGCGAGGGGGACGATTATCAGTATCAACGCTTTGCGCGTCAGGGTGAGTTGCAAGAAAGTGCTCCAGGCATTTTCCCGGAAGTGAACACTTCATTATGCCGCATTGAGGGCGCTAGATGGCATTGTCACAATGACCCCAACGACCACTTGTAAACAGGCTTGCTCTGACCGAGCGCCGCTCGAAACCTCGCGCTAGTTAGTGTTTTCCCTGCAAACATGGCGATCACAGTTAATAAGACTATTCGATTGGGTCACCAAACAGAGTGCGATACACATAGCCTGTCTCTGTCGGTTCTCTGAGATAAGCCACGCCATCGTAGACGAAGACTTCTCCTTGGAGTTCGCCCGTCTCATTGCCTAGCGTCCAAGTCCACTCCCCGTCATGCAGCTCAAAAACTAAGCCGTCGGATCTAATCACACTGGATAGGCCGCCATTTTGATCGGTCATAAATTGCAATGTGTCACCGGTGGAAGTGATTCGTTGTACGACAGGTCTTCCTGTTCCGTCAAATCCCATTCCTGGAATTGGCTGCGGCTGCCCATCGCCAATTATCTCTGTCCACTGTCCTGTGGATGCATCA
>JAYRNY010000079.1:0-4287 GCA_041911975.1 bacterium
CGCCGTCTTCTTGGGGGCCCGTCTATGAAAGAGCCGCCAAAGAAGCTCAAGTTGCTGGAAACATAGGCGATGCGTTTGGACTTCTGCAGCAGTTTTACGCTTCGCTCTTCAAAGAATGATCCTAAACAGCTTTAGTACTTCAGCCTGTACACAGTGTCTCGGGTGTCTACCGGTTCGACCGCCAGATATGCCTGCAGTTGAAACATTGATGAATCCCCCGACATCTCCTGGACTGTTCTGAGCGGCACACCCATGCGACTAAGTGTTGTTAGAAAAGTGCGTCGCATTGAGTGGGTTGAAGTTCCGTCGAGTCGAAGTGCGTCGAAGGCCCTGAGCATGATGTGGTGGTCCTGGACGCGCTCAATGTGGACGCTGGCCGATCGCTGAAATGGAAATAGAAACGTCCCACGTGTTGTCGACAATGCGTATTCTCAGCAGATATCATTTTCAAATGATATGGCGACCGGACCACACAAAAATCATTTGATCATGGTTACAATTTCAAGTTCATCCGATTTCCCTCTGCCCGATAGCGCCTAGCGCGAACAGAGTTGTTGTGCATCTCACTCAGGAGTGCCAGTATTACCTTTGCATCAGCCATGTATCGAGATAGTGCCAATGGCAGACTGGAAAGATCTTTCAAAGCTGCTTCATTTTCAAATACCTCAGCCATTCCTTTGTGACCGCTGTTTGCATAAGCGACAGCAAGATTGGCAGCGGTGTCAGCGCCTGTGCTACTGAAGAGACTATTGTCGTGGACGAGCAGCAGCAATCGAGCCAGCCTTGCTGCCTGAGCGTATCTGCGTGTGTGATTAAGGGCTTTGACCCGATCAAGTATTGCTTCCCGATGCTCATTCACAAAGTTATCTTGCTGGGAGGTCTGCAACTGCATGGGCGACGATGTTGAAGTCCTGTCGACTGCCTCCTCGAGCTTTCGCGATTTAGCTTCAGCTTGTTCGTAATCGCCCGATAGCAAGGACAATCTTGCGTCGACTTCAGAAATTCGAAGATCGACACTAGACGATTTGGTCTGTACAGAGAGCAACTCTTTCATGAGCACATTTGCTGAAGTCAAATCAGCCCTTTCCGCTGCCAGCATTACTCGATCTGCCAACAGCCTTGTGCGGATTTTCTGGAATGTGCTTGTAAAACTTGCAGGACCAGCAAGAGACGAAGCATTGTCCGGAAGAGCACTGAGACAAAGTTCCGCAGAATCCAGGTTTCCATTCCTTATCAAAGACTCTGCATAGCTGAGGATAAGTTCAGCTCTTTTCTCCGGCCGTTTCTCAAGGGCTGCGCTTATCTCCACTAATCGCTTCGCATTCTTTATCGCTGCCCTTGTCTCGCCACTATCCAGTAACGCAGCATTTTTCAATGCCTCCTTCTCGACTTCAAGCGCGTTTTTTTCAACGTCTGATTTCAATTTCGACAATATTTGTCTGGTTCGCTCGGACTTTTCTTTTTGTCCGACTTTGTCGTAAACCAAGACTAGACACGAAAGAACACGTCTATCATTTGGAAGCAGACTTTCTGCATATGCAAGTTCACGCAGCTCGCCATTTTCTTGCGCTAAGGACCTGGAGAACCAGCGATCTGCATCTAGCAACAATGGCAACGCAGTTGCATACTTCTTTTGTGCGATGAGCGCCGCCGCTCGAATGGCATTAGCCATTGCAACGAAGTAGCTGGGATATTTCACTTCAACGGGAAATTGTGTAACTGCTAATTTTTGTGCCACCTTCTCTGCATCTGCATTTTTTTGCTGTTTGAGGAGACACTGGGACAGCAACAATGAACTCATCGGTGGCGGATTTTTGATGTTTCGCAAAACCCCTTCTGCTTCGACCAAACGGCCGGCACGCATGTATGCGCAGGCCAATTCCAGAAGCATCGTGTTAAGGCTCTTCTCATCTACCTTAGCCAGAATAGCAGCATCAACCACATCTTTTTGAGCTGTCAATGCCTGCTCGTTGGTACAACGCCTGCGCAGCTCATTGTAGATTGTGTTCAAGTACTCAAAATCATATTTGTTCTTCGATTGGCTGACGATTTTTGCCGATGCGACAACAACACGAAACAGCAGATCTCCATCATCCGGACTGTTTGGCTGATTGCCAAAGTAAGAGTACAAAACTCGAAAAATTGCATCTCGCCTCTCCACGTCCGGAGCATCGCCAATCTCCGCCAGCTGTTCGAGCGCGAGAACTCCCAGTGGGCGTCCAAATTCCTTATCCTTTTGCTCAAGAAGCGCCAGATAGCGCAGTGTTAGCGCCTTAGTTTTGAGTGTTTCATTCGAAAATGTGTCAACCCTCGAAACTTCCTGCCCTAAATTCAGGAGCGCCTGAGCATCTTTTTTGGAAATAAATTGTGGAGTCGACTCATTGTAGGTGGAAAGCACTCGATGCAAGAGATTCATCGAGTCGACGTCATTGACATGAAAATCTCTGAGAACCTCGAACCAGTGCTGCGCCATAATGGGTGGGTGGTTGAATCTATCTTTGTTGACTGGATCAGGCTGGTACATTGCCAGCAGGGCTTCGACGCGCTCTTTTGGCGTTTTCCCTTCTTCCTTCAAAGCGAACAGATAGTCAAAGATTAGCTGCATCGCTTCATTCACTTCGATTTTTTGAACTGCGAGAATTTGGCTCTTCAATACGGCCGTCGCTGAACCATTTTCATCTGCAAAAGCGGTCAAAGAACCGCAAATTGTGTAAAATGCGGCAAGAGTAGCAGCCAGGTGTTTTAGCTTTTTCAGCATGAACATCAATATGAATCAAATGTCTCATCTAAGCAACAGCATTTACCACAAAATTCAACGGAGTTCCCCTGGAAGACTGGGCTGGAACCTAAGGACAATTGCGATACTCCTGCCGCTGCTTCTGGCGCCAGCAGGGGCTGCGACAATTAAATTCAAACCTGGCAATATAGCGAAAACAAAGCAAAGCCATCCAGCTAAGCAGTCGAAGCAAATCGAAGTAAAGGAATCTGAGACAGAAAGACAGCCTTTTTTACCAGAGGGCCTGAGTCAGATCGAAAAGCAAGACGAATACATTCTAGTCCAAGGCAATGACGGACAGGGAATCTGTTCCCCGTCAGGCAAACTTATTATTGCTCCTAAATTTGACATCGTCAGATATGTCGGCGATCGATTGTTTAGCGTGGCAAAGTATCGAGATGATGGTTCAATGGCATGGTGGCTGTTTGACGACCACGGAGAAAAGGTCGCCAAACTTCCTGATTGGACACGGACTGACAATCGCCGATTCGGCGAAGGACTTTTGAACATCGGTGATGAATACGGTCCTACAGCTATCATCAACAAACAAGGAAAGCTCCTTCCGAATTTCGATCAATATACTGAAGTCAAAGAATTTTCCAGCGGTTTGGCGGCGGCTTCCTATCAGGATCGCGATGGCAGGTGGTCAGGCTATCTAAATCACCAAGGCAAAATGGTAATCGGTCCATTTAGAGAAGGAATGGTTTCAAAATTCGAGAACGGACTAGCGGTAGTCAGCTCCTGTCCATCAGAAGGAAAGCCGATATTCGGCGTGATTTCTTCAACGGGCAAGTTCATAATCCCCATGAAATACGACAGTGCCACTCCGAAGATCGACGGAAAATTTTTGGTTAGCCAAAATGGCAGGTACATGGTTCTCAATGCCGACGGCAGCCAGTTTGTCAAATTTCCCGCAAACTGCAGCACTGTTCAGCCGCCTGATAAATGGGACAAAAATACTTGGATTGCCTGTGGTTTTGGCGGAGTGCCGTACAGCAAATATGGCCCAAATATGCGTGGTGCGAAGTGGGGCTATTGTGACCTGACCGGAAAAGTGGTGATGACACCTCGCTTTTCTAGTTGCAATCCTTTTGTTGGAAATCGCGCTCTGGCATTTATGACTAACAATGCCGAAGAGCAAGCTTGCGGAATAATCGATAGAAGTGGAAAGTGGATAGTCGAGCCGAGATATCAATGGATTTCGTTGACAGATGAGATGCACTGGAATCTGGGACCGCTGCAAAGGATGAAAGAAGCGTTTGCTGAGCCTGGTTCCAACCGCTTTGCAGTTTTCGGCAGACTGTTACGCGATCACAATTTCATCGGCATGCCTTTGTCTGACTTAGAGAAATTGCTTGGCAAACTGGAGAGTTCTACTTCTGTCAAACAACCTACAAAGATAGGAGTAAAGTCTGTAATCGCTAGCCTCACTCCCACTGCACATTGCGGTACCGGGGCCAGAATGTTGCAATTTTCCCTCGATGCGAGCGACAAAGTAACGGGTTGGCGCG
>JAYRNY010000080.1:0-3014 GCA_041911975.1 bacterium
AATATTGGACAAAAGAGAGAAATGCAGAGAAGTTACCCATCAGGGAGTTACTGCAGTTTCTCTGTTCAAGCCGAAAGCGGCTGCCCGGGAATCGAACCCGGCCGGGCTATCATCCGTTCCACACCATGTGGCCACAGCCATAAAGTCAGCCGGGGAGCATCGTCGCTCGCCCGGCTTAAAACGACAGTACATGCATCAGTCCTTGATCTCTGGGGTGATACCATCTCCGGTCAGGCAGATGGTAACGTTCTGCTCTTTTCCATCACGCAGAATGTTGATGGTCACCTTATCGCCGGGCTTCTTGTCCCAGAAAGCTCGTTCCAGGTCAAACGCATTGGTGATCGGCCGGCAGTCGACTTTGACCACGCGGTCGCCCTTGCGCAGGAGGGCTTGCGCTTCCTTTTTCTCGACCTCATTGCCTTGCTTGGCCTCCACGGCTTCCAGCTCGGCTGCCGGGCTGCCGCTGGCGATCTCCGTGATGATTACAGCCTGACGCTCACCTTCCTTGCCGTCGCGAGAGAGCACCTTGAGCTCGACAGCCTTGATGCCGTGCTTGACCCTGGCCTTCTTGTCGGCACTCATCGCCTTGGCCAGAACGCGTTGAGCGCGGTCTGCCGTGATCGCCCAACCTAAGCCGGAGGAGCCCTTCTTAAGTTCGACTACGCCGACCACTTCGCCATTGGCGTTGAGGAGCGGACCGCCGCTGTTGCCCGGGTTGATGGCAGCATCGGTCTGAATGAGGTAGCGCCTGACCATGTTCTTGTATTCGTCGGCGCGCTCATGCAGCTTGTTCACCTTGGAGATAATTCCCTGCGTGACGGTGAACGTTTCGTCCAGCGGGTTGCCGATGGCAATGGCCGGTTCTCCAACTTCGAGGTCGGAGCTGGGACCGAGCAAAAGCTCGGGCAACAGCTTCTCCACTTCGACTTTGAGGACGGCCAGGTCGTTGCCCTTGTCGGAGAAGACGACTTCTGCTTCCAGCCAGCTCTTCTTTTCGTAGAGCCCGACCAGAATCGTGTCTTCGCCTTCTACGACATGCTCGTTGGTGAGGATGTAGCCGCGCGCGTCGATGACGAAGCCGCTGCCCATCACGTCGACCTCGCCCTTGAGCGGGCGAGCGATTCGCACCACCGATGGCAGCGTCTTGCGCGCTACCTTTGCGGTGTTGGTATCACGCGGGCCGTCGCCGAAGGCGGACGTGGACAGCGTGAGGGTGAAAGACGCCACTAGCACCAAACCGATGGACTTGATGAAAGTCGCCATAACTGAAACCTTTCAACTGTGATGCTCTCAGAATAGAGAGCTGCCAAGATAGGATGGAACACCGCACGCTGCGGCGTCCTCACAAAAGGTGGGCATCATGCCCAGTCAAAATGCTGCTGTCTCATTTCTTGATTGCTGACAGACAGTTTGTACTTCGAAACAGCCGCCGTCCGGGCAGCTATCTACCAGTTTTTGAGTATGTTTGTGGTCTTGAGTTTTCAATTGGGTTTGGAACAGTGGTCTCAAATCGGCAGATATCGAAGATGTTCTGACGGTAACATCGAAAACTGCATGGTTAAAGAAAAAGAGGAGACCACCAAAAGTGAGTTTTGCCGCCTGTTGAGGATTACGGGAACCGAGGTTGGTAATTGCGGCAACAAACAATCATTAGAAGCTATGCAACGCCGTCGCGCCAGCTATCAAGCGCTGCAACAAATATGCAACCAATACTCGCGCAAGCTGTGTAATTAACGATCACCACTGGAGGGGCGACGCATGGCGTCGGCACTGCAGAAAATCACACGCACAAATGGAGCTCAGCGGCGTCTTTCCGGAAACGCCAGGAGAGCTCCAAGAGTGTTATTCAGATAGAATTATCGGTTTTGATTTCCTCCGTAATACTTATCTGGATTGTTGGCGGGCAGGTCTTTATCATGGTTTTCATCATGCGGATCTGCACCGTGTGGATCTGGTCCATGTGGATTGCGTCCATATGGATTTTGGATCTCAGGCTCGTCATAGCGAGTCTTGTCGCCCAGATAAACGGGCGCGGCTTGCAATGCCAACGTAATTGACACGCAAAGGAACGCAGGTGACGCCATAGACACCTCCTTGTTTTTCTGTTGATAAACGGAAAGGTAGAAGCGAGCGCTTTAATAAAACGTTTGAGCGTGCCGAAGAAGCGAGCTTTTGCTCGCTGGACCTACGCAACGCGCACGTAGCGTAGAGGACCGCTTGTGAATAGTTTGTGAATTAATTTCCTGACTTTGCGTATGTGAACAAATTTGCTTCACGTGTGACCGCAAGCAGTCCAGCATAATATCGATATAATTCACAAATAACTCTTCGATATCGCAAAAATAATGCCCACGTTCTCACCCATGAAAGCAGCAGTTGTCGTCTTCGCGCTCTTCTGCTTGGTTGCACTTACAGGTTCAGGTGCCAGCGCTGAAACTCGCGGAAAATCAACTGGTGTGATGACAACGATGCATGCTGCTCAACAGCACCACAGGCTGGGAGCAGGGGATATGTATGTGGGCGGAACGAACGTGAAGTGGATCTTCAACGGCGGAGATTTCGTTTGCCTTTTCCGTGCGCTCGAGAAAAAGGTTTATCTCTACCTTCCCACGCAAAAAGCCGTCTTTGAAGAGACTTTCGATCAATTTCGCAAGCACGGAATCACATTTACACAAGGCGGGCAGGAAAAGTGCGGCCGCTTGCAGTTGAGGGAAATCCCGCAAAAAGCTGAATTTCAGAAGTTTCCAGTCAAGGTATTCGGTATCTACAGTTACGCTGCCACCAATCATGGCGAGAAACGCCTCGTCAATTTAGGCACGCTGACTACATTGGCTGAACCTGCCAAATTATTCGATATGGCTGACTTTATATCACTGGCATATGGTCTGCCGAAGCAAGATTCCGTGATTCTTGATATGACGATGAAGTTCCATGTCTAGGATGGCAGCTTGTGGTTCAAAACAAGCGAGCGCGATCTTCGGTGCGAGCGCCAGGGAGCCAACGAGTCGTGGTTG
>JAYRNY010000081.1:0-6173 GCA_041911975.1 bacterium
TCGCCAATTCAATCAGCCATGGCAATCAGGGCAGATGAATGCTCAGAACCAAAGCGATGATGGCATACTACCTTTCGAAGATCAGCAAGACCGCTCTATGGCTTTCCGCCCGCATAGAGGCAGGCACAGAATGGCGCCGATGGACCTCGATTCTCTTAGCTACGAACAACGCGATGCTCTATTGCGCGCGCTTCGGGAGAGAATGCATCAAAGATCCTACATGCGCGATTATCGCTGATCGCGCCGAGGAATTGCAGGGGGCGATGCCATGCGTCACCCCTACAATTCCGGAAACAGGATCTACTTCAAAGTCTCCAGCACATCTTTCATGAGTGAGTCTTTGGAGACACATACCTCGGTCACATTGCTAACACGCTTGAGTCCTGGCGGGCATTGAAGAAAGTTTGCCGGTGGCGGCGCTTTCTTCGCACTGGTCAAATCCAGCACTGTGTTAGGCTTTCCAAAGCCACTTGTTCTGCATGCGCGAACAGGCAATCCGCCCAAGTTCGGCAGCCGCAGCCAACCACTTACAGTCTGGTAAAGGCTGTTTGGCATGGGCGGCTCTTTCGAAATCCAAATTTGCCATTTGTCGTTACCCTTTTGCGTCTCAAAATACGAGCAAGGCAATCCCTGCAGAATGACTTTTCTTTCTTTCGTCCATTTCTCTCCACCCCAGGAAAAACTTGCTGTGCTGGAGCGAGCAGTCATGCCAACAAGAATGGAAGCGCGATTGAGCTCTCTGTTGTTATTGTTGGTGCCTTCGTAATAGACTTTCGATTCGCGATTGAATATCAAAATCTTTTTTGGCTGATCGCAGCGATAGCAATCTTCAAAACCCATAGTTTTGAATTCACAAGCCAGGCCTTTTGAACTTACATAACGCGTCAGCTCACCAAAAAAAATGTGACGCAGCTTCAAAACAAGCACTTGACTGCCGGCAGCAAAAGATGGAGTCGTCGAGAAAGGCATCAACGCTGCAAGAAGAAACAAGACTATAAACTGTCGATACAAAGTACAGCAACCTGAATGCTCGGGAGCAGACCTAACTAATCATAGTAGATACAGCCCAAATCTGAATTTTTTGGCGAAGGCGGTGCTAACGACCGTGTCACAGTTCGAAAGTACATTGATTGCTGAATAACAAATGCCGCCCGAGCAAAGACAGAAAGGCATCGATTGGTTTACCAGGGTCTTAGGCGGGCAATAGTCCGTCTTTTTTCGACACAAGACGGTCATCCTTGCTTTATGATGTTTGCTCAAAAACCAGCTTATATCCAACTCCGTGCAGCGTCTCAATGTACGGACATCCAGGACTTTTTCCCAGTTGGCTGCGCAGTCTGTTGATATAAACACGGACCGAGGCGACAGTGCTATCCGAACTCGCTTTCCACACTCTATCGAGCAATACGTCCGCTGCAAAAACTTGATTAGGATTTCTCATGAAAAACTCAAGCAATGCAAACTCCTTGGAAGCCAATTCCAGCTTTACTCCTCGCTTTCTCACGCAAACACCCCGAAGATCAAGTTCAAGGTCTCCCAACATCAGGCATTGAGGAGCGATAGAACCTCTTCGCCGGAGCAAAGCTCTCACGCGTGCGCCCAATTCCCGAATGTCAAATGGCTTGGTGAGATAATCGTCTGCCCCGGCATCAAGCCCCTGCTCCTTGTCCGCAATGGCTTGCTTGCCAGTCAGCATGAGAACTGGAGCATGCCCACCGGAGGCGCGGTATTCGTGACAAATGCTGAATCCATCTTTTCCGGGCAGTGTGATGTCCAATACAACCAGGTCGTAAGCATAGGCCCTCAATAATTCCAGAGCCTCATCGCCGTTTTCGACAAGATCAACCACATGCTGCTGTGACCTCATCCAACGGCAGACCATTTGTCCTAAACTCTTATCGTCTTCAACAACAAGTATCTTTGACATGAAAGTTGGGGCGTCTTTTCTTCAAAACCTTCTACCCGCGTCTTTTGATTGTATCCGTTCTCCATGATTTCGTTGATCAAGATTTCAGATATGGAGTATTGTAGAGTGGTCTTGCTACCCCAGGGAAAGAGCCTGAGTCACTATTGATGCGAATTCGGCAAGGACTCTCGCATAAAGCGCTATTGGTGCTGGCGATTCCACTGGCATTGCAAATAACCTTCTTACTCGTTCTTTCTTCTCTGCTTAGAGAGTCTCAAGCAGAAGTAAATTTGGAGCGTCGCGCCAGAATGATAGTCGCGGACGGCGCCAACCTGTGCGAGCTCATGTCTTCGGCCACAGTGGCGCTAAGTATATACAGCGGCAACAGAGCCCCCCTGGCGCGTTCTCGTTACGACCAGACTTTAGACCAGATCACATCGAAGCTTGCCGAGCTCAAGAGCCTGGCAGAAATTGATGGAAGTCAATCACCGTCAATGTCACGCATTGAGAGTCTGATTGATAGCGGACTGACCGCCCTTTCTGAGGCAAAGTCATCAATAGACGACTTGAGCTTGGACACATCCGGATATCCGGTGCGGAAACTGTCCAAAACGATAGCCTCTGTGTCCGATCAACTCAAGCAAGAAGTAAATGCCCTAAGCCTGACAAGAGGGAGATCGGCAACTGAGTCGGCAAAAATCGACTCGAACATACGCAACTCCATCGGTAACTGGCTGTCGGCTGGAATTGTTCTCAACATTGCTCTAATGTGCGTCCTTGGGGTTCTTTTTACCCGAGGAATCACTAAGAGACTTTTGGTTCTGCAAGACAATTCTCTCAAATTAGCTACAGGTAAGCCTCTCAATCAGCCACTGGCTGGTGACGACGAAATTGCCGAACTGGACAAAGTTTTCCATGAAGTCGCCCAAACCTTGACCGAAGCAGCAAAGCGGGAGCGGGCCATCATAGACAATGCAGCAGATGTTATTTTTTCTATTAGTGAGGAAGGAAAGTTTACTGCAGTTAGCCCTTCCTGCTCCAAGCTCTGGGGGTTTGAGCAGGAAGAATTACTAGGCAAATACTATATCGGACTGGTCGACACAGATTGGCATGAGCCCACACTCAGCGTCATGAATGCAGCAATCGGTTCTTCCGAACCATTCTGTATCGAGAACCGAATCTTGCGACAAGACGGAACACCGGTAGACACAAGATGGTCCGGTTGCTGGTCGGAAAGCGAACGTTCTCTTTTTTGCATCGCGCACGACGTAACAGACAGAAAGAAGCTTGAGCGCCTCAAACAAGAATTCGTCGCCATGGTGAGCCATGATCTGAGGACTCCACTCACCTCCATTCACCTATTTTTGTCGCTCCTTGTAGAGACCGAGCAGGACAATCTACCTGCTCAGGTTTTTGAAGACGCGAGCGCCGCGAATGCGGAGATTTCACGACTGATCGAATTAGTAAATAGTCTCGTTGATATCGTCAGAATGGAATCAGGAAAGATCGAATTGTCTATAAGCGATGTTCCTGTTTCAGCTTTGATAGAACGCTCCGTCCGCTCAGTTGCACACCTGGCAGAGAGGCATGAAATTACCCTTGCTGTCCCGCTTAGAGATGCAATCGTTCGAGCAAACGAAGAGAGAATTTTGCAGGTATTGGTAAATCTGTTGGGTAACGCAATAAAATTCGCACCAAAGCGCTCCACTGTCTCTATCGCGCTGGACGTGGAAGCAGGCAGTGTAACCATAAAGGTCATCGATCGAGGCCAGGGCGTAGCTCCCGAAGATCAAGATCGAATCTTTGATCGATTTCAGCAAGCCCAACTTGGCGATGAACGGACCAAGGGTGGCTCCGGGCTGGGTTTGGCAATCTGTAAGGCGATCGTCGAAGAGCACGGAGGAAAAATCGGAGTCCGCAGCGAACCGGGGAAAGGCAGCACTTTCTGGTTTACATTGCCGCGTTCAGAGGAAGAAAACTAAACTCCAATAGCGAAACTGACCGAGCCAGACGCTCGATCAGTCCGCTCTTTTCCCGAAAATGAAACTGAGCAAGCGATCTTCAACTACAGGCCAATTGGCTGTATTCGCAATATCTTTGATCCAGGAAAGAAATTTGGTGCAAGAAGTCCTTTGATGGGACCCTTTTTCGAACATGTGGAATGTGCAGCGGCAGGCTTGCTGGCTGACGCGCTGGGCAGTGCCTTAAGTCGAGAGTAAGAGCGGCTGGCGCGATCGGAAATCAATCTCTCATTAAGGTCAGCATCAAAGAGCATCACATCTAGCACTGTCTCGATTCGATCACTGACTTCCATGTCTCTCAATTTCTTGGAGAAAGACAGAAGACTGCCTGATCTGATTCGCTTTATATGTGCAGATAAATTGCTCATAGTCATTCACCCAGGCAATGTTGATCGGAAACTTTCCACCTGTCGAACGCAAATCACAGACAGCATATATCTTGCAGCCAGTAGGAATTCAGTCTCCGTATGTGATTGCTTGACTGGAGGAAAAGGTCTATGGAAACGATAATAGATGGATTTTGTAACAAGTGTATAAATTCAGATTGGTTTACCGCATTCGCGCGGAACAACGGTCCGGCACGCAATATATTGATAGAAATAGATTTCCACGGCCGTCCGGATCTGGGGAATTGGTCTTTAGACCCACCCAGAGAAATTTATGCACTTGTAACAAATAATCCCTAGCATTGACGGCATATCCTTCCCAATCAGAGCAAGTGAAAGAGATAGGTATCTATCCAACTTCTTGTTCGATCAAAAAATCACAGACAACCTTACCAATCAAAAGACGTCTACGCGCTTCACATGCATTTGTTGCATGGCGAATAGCAAATTAGACAGCTCCCTGGCCATTCAGCAATAACAAAACAACTGCACTTCTCAGTTGTTCTAGTGTGCAGCTGTCAGCAAGGAAAACATTTCGCCGTCATTTAAATTTGCTTACCTGCTCAATACTCCCGAGACAAGTGACATATATGACAAGAGAATCAATCCAAGAGAGCGCCTCATTTCAGAGATCTGAATCTCAAAATCACAGAGATTCCGGCATGCTTTCAAGTAGTGTTCATGATTTTTTGCGTAGCGCCACAATGCATTCGGCAAGAGCGCAAGCGATGGGCAATGAATTTGAATCCGATGGCAGCATAGACTTTGGCAAAGGCGATCCTCTCTATGGAAAATGTAATGACGCAGGCATGTCCGCCTCATCCTTACTGGCAGATTATGGTCGGCTGAACCGAAGCAATGAGACGCGAAACGCTCAAGAACTCGGGAATTCAATTCATGCCAACAATCAGCTCATTGGCCGAACTGCCGATCAAGAGCGCGCCCTGCGTTCGGGCGCAGGGCCGGATCAAGCCATGTGTCCGACTGGTCGTAACGAACAAGAGCTGGGCGGTGGAGTCAGAAACCAAACGGATAGAGGGCAAATCGACACGGAAAGCAACTCCGGCCACAACAACAACCACCACTATGAGAAACATGACCGCGCAGATCGCTGGGAAAGTGGTTCTATAGATAGGCTTGATATATCTACTCGTCTAGCCAGACAGGAGAGCCGAATCTATGACGGAATAAAGGACAAAAGCCTGACAAAGGAAGAACAAGAGCTCCTGCAGTCACAAGAAGCAAAACTATTCGAACGATATCTCAAGGCCAAGGAGTCCGGAGGGGGTCTTGATGATGCCGAAAGACGGGAGCTTGCCGCTGCGTTAGACAAGCAATCCAGAGTGATTTTTGCTTTGAAGCACAATGATGACGGACCTCCTGAGCCGACTCCAGAACCAACTCCAGAGCCCACACCCGAACCGCCTCCTCAGCCCAGACCTGAACCAACCCCTGAGCCCACACCCGAGCCGCCTCCTGAGCCCACGCCCGAGCCGCCTCCTGAGCCCAGACCCGAGCCAACCCCGGAGCCCTCGCCCGAGCCGCCTCCTGAGCCCAAGCCCGAGCCAACCCCGGAGCCAACTCCTGAGCCAACTCCTGGTCCAAGCGACAGGACCGTGGAAACTGCACGTACAGCCTTCAGAGATGCTGTCGATGACTATCTGAATCCAGACAGCGTAAGCGGCATGGACAAAATGATGAAAGAGTTCGAACAGCGCGCGTCGGAACGCGTAGAAGCGCAAGTAGCCGCTGGACAGGATCGAACAGCTGCACAAGCAGAATGGAACAAGAAAATCGCAGATACTTACAAATCGCTGACGGATATGGTCAAGTCGGATTCACAAACTGCGCCATACGACA
>JAYRNY010000082.1:0-3571 GCA_041911975.1 bacterium
CCAGCCTCCGATAATCAGAGCATTTTATCCGTCAACGCCACCTGAATTGGCTTAATATTGGGACGCAAACTTCCAATCCGCCGTGGTATTGGAGGCTAAGCGGTGTCCAGAGGAAGGCCCGTATGGGTTCCTGACCGCCAAGGACGTTTTAATCCGGCAATGAAAATCACCCGCAAAGGCTCAATTCGTGATTGCCTCCGAGTAAAACATGGCATGTTACTTCTGTCCTCTAATTTTGGCTATATGGAGTCCTGTGGTCCGAAAGTCCACGCTTTTATCTACGGAAAAAGCCTTTTACGCGGGAAAGCGTCACTATGAAGTTTCCACATCCTGTTAATTCAAGACTGTTAGGCGCGCTCTTCTTTTCGATTGCATTTGCAGTCGTTCAAGTTACCATTCCAAACATTGCATTTTCAGCGCCGCACTCAAACAGCGCAAAGAATGAGCAGGAGACGGCAAAGACTCTCTATGCAGAGCTGACGACTTTACTCAAAGAGTATTACCCTCGCGCAAAAGTGACTATCGACGGCAACACAATGCATTTCGAGTATAAGTGCCATGGTCAGATCGGCACGCAATCGCACGTTGCCGAGCTGGCACCGGGTATCGATGGTGTTCTCGGCGATATTGAAGTAAAACAAGGCTCCTACAAAGGAAAAGATTCTCTACCAAAGCGCGTCAACCTCATTACTTACGAAGCAATTTTGTTGGCACCATACTCGCAGATTCAAGACAGCCATATCATGGCCAGACTAGCATTCGATCCCAATGCCGCTCCTGAGTTTCTCGAACAATTCAAAGAACTCGTCAACAAAGCTGCCATTCGAGCAGACGCAACTGCCAAAGCACCGCCAAATCTGGAGTCGGCGAAAGTAGAGACGGCAAAAGCAGAAGCAAAACTAGAGCCGAAAGTAGAAACCGCAAAAGATGAAGCTCCGAAAACTGAAGGTAACAATGTTGCCAGTGCAATACCTGCATCAACTGTAGTGAAGAGCGAAAAGCCACCGGAAAAAGCAGCCGAGGCACCAAAGACTGAGGTGAAAACTGAGGCGAAAACAGAAACAAAACCAGAGACCAAATCTGACCCACATCCATCTGAAGCACTCCACGATCATGACAAAACCACTGATCCCTGGGCCAGAAATCAAGTCGTGCTTATGTTTTACAAAAAACGCGCTGCAGAGCAAGGCACAATCATCAAAGCAAAACCAACAGACCCTGTCGCGTACAGCGAACGCTCTGACGCTAATCTGCATTTGAATAACCCCAAACAGGCGCTCGAAGACGCGGACAAATCCATCTCCCTCTGTGGAAAGAGTCATAGGATCTTACGCTACGCATATTGCAATCGAGGCGAAGCAAGGATTCAAATGAAACAGTATAAAGAGGCGCTACCCGACCTCGAAAAAGCCATAGAAATGGAGAAGGAGAACGGCGAGGCCATTTATTTCAGAGGAATGGTGAAGGAAAAGACAGGTGATTTAGAGGGCGCGATTAAAGACTATGAGCTGGCGCGCAGCTACGGATTTGCGCCCTATGGAGTCTCTGTCGATTACCAGCCCTACATGGAAGACTTGCAGCGACGAATCAAAAAGGCCTGGTTTCCACCCAAAGGCAATGAGAGTCGAAAATTGAAAACATATTTCGAAGTGAATCGCGACGGCAGCCTCAAATCCAGCAAAGTCGAACAAACATCAGGTGTACCTGCCGCAGACCAGGCTGCACTAGCGGCTATTAAGAACGCATCGCCATTCCCGCGACTGCCTTACGGATCGAAATCATCAGTGAAGATCGAATTTTCTTTCGACTACAATGTGTGGGGAAAAGGCTCCTCAATTGTCTCTGACGTTTCTAGCGCACCGTCTATGGTGAGTATGGAGGACGAAGCCAAACAAAAGCTAGCGTCTGCGGAAAGAGCGAAGGATGAACCGGCTCAAGTAGTTGCGCTTCTCTCGTTGGGAGATTTGATGCGTACGCAGGGAAATCATCAAAGCGCTGAAGAATACTACACACGCGCGCTCAGTCTTGTTAGCGAGAAGGCAGACAGAAAATTCGAACATGCAAAGGTGATGAGCAGGTTTGCGATACTTCATTCATCCAGAGGGAAAACACAGGAAGCCGATACACACTTCAAAGAAGCATTCAGATTGGCAAAAGAAGCAGGAAAGAATCAGCTCGATCCTGATGTCACGGAGATGCTCACCGAATACGCGAAGTTCCTCTACAAGTCATCTCGGTTCGCTGAAGCCAATAAGATTTATACGATGCTCAAACAATAGCTATTACATGAGGCAGATTAGCTATAAATTGTTAAAGAAGCAATTTCACTTGTTAAAGAAGTAGCCGCCGCAAAACACGTCGATATTCGGTACGCTCCACAGGACTTCGAAGTGCACTGCGTTCAAAAAAAGATAACCCAGACCGTCTTGAACTTGCTTTCAAATGCAATCAAGTTCAGTCCGGCAAACAGCATAGTAAGTGTGAAAGTGGAGAAGAGCAGAAGGAAAATGAAATCAGCTTCGTGAAGATCACGGTCAGCGACAAAAGACCTGGAATTCCACAAGGCCTAAAACCGAGAATCTTCGAGAAATACGAGCATGCACCGTCGCACAAAAGTCAAGGCACCGGGTTGGGATTGGCAATCTGCAAGATGATTGTAAAAGCACATGGAGGAACAATTTCCGTCAAAGAGAATGTCGATGGCATCGGAAGCGAGTTTTGGTTTGAAGTTCCAACTTCCGAGATCTCAACTGCAGAATCGGTCCCGGAGCAGAGATTGTTTCTGGATTGAATTTAGTGTGAACGCATAAAGATGTATTCAGGAATTAACATCGCCATCGACATCGGAGTAATTATCGCTTACTTCGCCTCAGTAATGTTTGTCGGTTTCAAATTCGCCGCGAAAGAAGCCAGTCTGGAAGCATTCGCTCTGGGTGGGCGATCGATTCCCTGGTGGGCTGTTCTAGCCTCTATCATCGCAGCAGAAACAAGCGCGGCAACATTTCTAGGCACTCCCGGTGAGGGTTACAAACTCCTCAATTACACATTCCTTCAACTTGTGCTCGGCACTATCCTTGGACGAATAATAGTCGCTTTTCTTTTTATCAAACCTTTCTACGATCTGAAAGTCTATTCAATTTACGAATATCTCGAGTGGCGATTTGGCAGGTTGACTCGACTGGCAGCATCGGCAATTTTTCTCTTGACACGTACTCTTGCATCCGGTGCGCGTCTGTATGTTGCGGCAATTGTTCTGGCCGTAGGCTTTAGTCTTTTAACGGGCAACCAACCTAATCATACGGAACAGTTCCTTATCTATCTGGTATCAATAGTTATCATCACGCTCGTTACTGCTGCCTATACATCCGTCGGTGGCATCAAGGCAGTTATATGGACTGATGTCATTCAGTCGTCCGTTATGTTTTCAGGAGCAATCGGAGCAATTTTGATATTGCTCAATAGCATTCAGCACTCTGCAGGTGCACCAATATTGAAAAAGCTGATCGAGAGTGGCAGTCTGGTCATGATCACATCCGGCATCACTGCCGGTGAATCAACTTTGCACAACCTC
>JAYRNY010000083.1:0-4827 GCA_041911975.1 bacterium
CGGTCGGTGAATAGACGGCATTGGAATCGCGCGCTTTCTGCTCGTTTCGCGTAAGCGGACCGGGTTTGTCTCCATGGAAATCCGGCTCCGCTTTTTCCATAGTCACTACCTGTGGTGCGAGATAAAGCATCATTGATGTTTCCACTTCATCGGCATGGCCACCTCCCTGTTGTTCGGCTATTCCTTGTGAAGCGGCATGCACCGCCTGCTTGAAATCGGTATAAGAAAACTTCAAATCGTGATGTTTCTCTTCCAGCGTTTCCTGCACTCTGGCAAGCACCGGCAAGGTCGAAACGCCCGTGTTCAGCACGTAAATCCTCCGGCAACCAAAACTCGAAAGCCCCGCGCAAGTTTCACTTATGAGCGCTGCTGATGTTTCCTGTGTCAAGGAAATGGAGCCAGGATACTCGACAAAAGCCGGATAGTACGAAGTTTCAAAAGTAGGCAAAACGACTATATCCAGACGCTCGCCGAGCTTCTCCACCAGAGCCTCGGCCAGCAATTTATCATTGTTGAGCGGCAAATGTTTCCCATGTTCCTTTAGCGAGGCGCCCAGAGGAATGACGATCGCAGCATCTTTGCTCAAAACTTTTTCAGCTTCGAGCCAGGAGAGATTTTCCAGAAAGATCGCCGTCATCGCCCCAAAAAACTCCTTATGTCCACTGCCCATGCGGTTTATCACAGAAAACAAACATGCATTTGCAAAGGAAAATCTTCCTCAATTACAACAGGTACTTTACATGCGACTGGTCAAGAGAGGACATTTCCACGCTCTCGTATGATAATTGGTTTCCCCTCGCTACACCTGAAGCATCACGTCCCACAACGGCAAACTATGGAAATCAAAATCACCGTCGCCTCCAAAATGGCAGTCATAAAAACGCTCAGCGCATTGATCGCGCTCTCGTTTTTGTCCGGTTGCGAAAGCCCGGAGCAGCAAGCCAAAGACCGCATGGAGACAATGAAGAAGATGGCCATAGAGGCGACCAAGCATTTGCTCGATCGCGATCCGTCCACCATATCCGAGTCGGACAACACGATGCGCATGCAGGAGCTGACGGAAGATGCCGTCGCCAAACTCTCGAAGCAAAATGTCATTCCCAATGCCGGTCTCGATCTCGTCAAAGAGAAAACCCTGGCGCAAGACGAGCATCGCAAAAATGTCGTGGAAGTAACTTCGGCAGAACCGGGTTTGCCTATCGACAAATCAACGACGCCCTTCAAGGTGAGCGGAAAGAACATCATCAAAGTGGAAGGTAAGCCGGACAAAGTTATACCGTTCTCACTGACGATGAATGTAAAACTAACACCCGAGATGCAGGGCTATCCGAGAGTCACGGATGTGAACGGTCTAACACACGAAGATGTTTACGGCACACCCGACGCCAAAATGACCAAGGAAGCTAAGGGTAAAAAACGCCGCGGGCACTAGTTCTCCACCGCGATCTTTCGATTTCCTTAACAAGACCTAGCGCAAGCCCACTGTTCATGCGCTTCTTCTTGCACATCAAAAAAGTTCGCTGAGCTGGCAAAGCGGAGCGAAGCAGCTAAATACAACTTTACAACATATCAAGAGATGTTCATTGAGCCGGATTGGTTCAACGGATAAGTTCGAAGCACTCGTTCTTTTCTTACACATCCTGCCAAAACTTCTACTCGAAGCCTCTGTACGCGCTCCCTTCGCATTTTTTCCTCCCGTTTTCCGGGCGGCGCAATGAAACGCGTATTGGCAGATTCGAAGCTCACTACGCTCGCTTCGACGGACAGGACCTCATTTTGTGCGATTCGCTTATCTGATCGCATTGGTTGAGTTCCTCTTGTAAGAGATGCAAACGACAAGACAAGTTCAATAGTTTTCCCCGGTCGTGCCAAATGCGTTTGCACCCGGCACTCAACCCCAAGGAGAAGATATGTCCCAAAGCCAAAGCTCGAAACAGAGCCAACGTTTCCAATTGAGCATCGTGGCAGTCATTCTGGCCATGGGTGCGCTGACCCTGGTCGCTGTCTCGCCCAACCTGGTCAGTCTCGCCCAACAGTCGAAACTGCAAGTGTCGCAGCCGCTGGTCACCTCCAGCCTGGCTCGGCTGAGCACTTCGACGCAAGCGTCCGAACGTCTCGCCGCGGTCAGCTGGCTCGGCAATCACGTCACCACGCCGTCCACCAACGAGCTCAACACCCTGGCGGTGGCGCTCGAGACGGACAGTGACCCGGCCGTGCGCGCGTCAGTCGCGACTGCCCTCAAGCAGATCGCCGTCAACCAGAAAGACAATCCGGAAGCGGTCGCTCACGCTCGCAATGTCGAGCCGCAGCTGCTCGAGATTCTCGAGGCGGCATACAGCAAGGAGAAGAACGCCACGGTGCGCCGTTGCATCGTAGAAGCGGCTTCCCAGCTGCACTATCCGCAAGCAGCCTATTTCATCACCCGCGCCCAGACGGACAGCGATCCGACTGTCAGCGCAGCCGCGAAGCAGGCGGAACACCTCCGCGACCTGTCGATGCCACCGGCCTTCTCACCGCGAATGAAGTAGGCGAAAACGGAGGCAAGAGAATGACGGACAACAAGAACAATGCGGATCTGCTGGATCTGCTCATTGACTCGCTCAAAGGTCAGACCGAGCTGGCGAATTTCGCGCACGGCAGCCTCGACCTCGGCGGCGAGTCTGAAAATCATGCGTCTTGTACTGCCCCTGCGGAATTGTTCCGGCAGGCACAAGAACTCGCCGTGAGCGCCCGGGAAACCGCCGCTAATACGGCGACCGCGTACAGTGTTCGGGGACGACAGCTGGACTCGATGCACGCTCAGTCGGGCGCGCTCGTCTATCTGACCGAACGGTACATCACGCAAGTGCGCCAACGACGTGACGTCCTCACGCAGACGCAGCAAGCGCTTGCTGCCGGCTACGTGGACGCCCAAACCGGCTTGAAAGCGGAAACCGCCGCTCACGAGCTGGCCGCTTTGGTGGTCGCGCTCGAATCCTTCATTCTCGCCGTCCGCGCTGTGGCGCATCAGTCCGTCGCCGTCGTCACGAAAGTGATGTCGACGACCGGATGACTTCTTCAGGTGCAGGCGCCTTGGTTCTTACACCTGCGTTCATCCGCATGAGTTCATGCGCCTGATGACGGCATAACAAAACAGGCGGAGCTGGGCGTTTGATGCGTGGTGCATTGCACTGCGAGTCAGCGTTTCTGCTCCGCCTGTTCTTTTCGAACCAAGCACTACTAAATCATGTAGCACGCATCACAGAACACATCGGCTGCCAAGCGCGATTAACCACCAGCAGGCGTAAAAATCGAGAATCGTACAAGCCACAGTCAAGCCACAGTGGCAAATCGCCAATGACAACCAGCATGTGGCTCCTCAGCGTGCACAGTTTTATTATATGCCATAGTGCCTTGATGAAAAAAAGCAGCAGGAGAAGATGGTCGAAAAGAGCTGCCCTTGAGCAACTCCTTCGGCCACCAAAACCTGCCGCCTGCCTCCTCTGTAGGGATGGCATACAAGCCGCCCGCGGCCGATGAGTCTGCGGTTTGCTACTCACAGACCCAGCGACTCAGGCAGCTTTGCCAGGCTTACGACTTGGCGCCTTCGGCGCTCTCCTCACGGGCCGGCTTCGCGAGCGAAGTGCGGACCGGCTGAGCATGCAGACCTTCCATGATCTGCTGGCGGAACGCGCCAACGCCGTCCGGAGTAACGGGCACGAAGATGACCTTGTCGCCGGCCTTGCCGCCGAGCTGAGAGAGCGTCTCGAAGTACTGCGTCATCATGAGCATGTTCATGAGGGTCTCCTCACTCACGCCCGGATACGCGGCCTTCAGCTCTTCCACCGACTGCTTGGCGCCGTTGATGATGGCCAGACGCTGAGCGGCGATACCCTCGCCCTTCAGACGGTCGGCTTCCATCTGCGCTTCGGCAGACTTGACGCGCAGCGTCTTCTCGGCTTCACCGCGCGCATTGGCGGCCTGAGCCTCACGCTGAGCGGCGTTGATCTCGTTCATCGCAGCCTTTACCTTGGCGTCAGGCTCGATCTCGGTGACCAGCACCTTGCCGATCTCGTAGCCGAAATCGGTCATGTCGTGCATCAGCTCCTGGCGCACGGCCTGGGCGATGTGGTCCTTGCTGTCGAAGATCTCGTCCAGGGTCAGCTTCGGAACCTGCGAGCGCACGACGTCGAACACGAAGGTTTCGATCTGCGCCTTGGGAGTCGCGAGCTTGTAGAACGAGTCAGCTTCACGGCCTTCGAGGACGTTGTAGTTGACCGTGCAGCTCACGCGCACGGACACCTTGTCCTTAGTGATGGAGTCGACGGCGATGGTGTGCTGCTCGACCTGGAGGCTGAGCGTCTGGCGGACGGTGTCGATGAACGGGACCTTGAAGTTCAGACCGGCGTGGGCAGTACGGTTGTACTTGCCGAAACGCTCGATGATCTTGACGGTGCGGTTGCTCACCGAAAAGACGGAACTGATGAACATGGCGAGCAGGATGATGCCGCCCACCACGAGAAGAGAGATCGTTACGATACTTCCGATTCCGATGTCCATATGTGTCTCCTGGATACGTTTGTTTACTGCAGGCACTTGGCGCATGCTTGCAGTGTGAGAGCGCGTTATTGCGCAGAACGAGATGCGGAATGCGCCGATTCCGTTGCTTCTCGAAGCCAACCCGAGGCACACCACCAGTGGTGACATCAAAAACGCACGTTCGCCGATGACCGCCTCAATAACGGAGCATCAAAAGACAGAATTGTGCGCAGTGTGTCGCTGGAGATGGAAAGACGCTTAAGAGTGAGGGGTTGAAAGAAGCGCTTTAAGTTAGAAACTTGGAGCGTC
>JAYRNY010000084.1:0-1975 GCA_041911975.1 bacterium
TCAATCTGAATATTCGCGATACGAATTGCCAGGGGCTTGAAACTAGTCTGCGCCGCAATGGCTTCCAACAGGTCGACCTGCGCAACCTGCGCCCGGGCGATGTAATCATCGGCAACCGCTATGGAAACCAGCCTGGGCACGCAGCAATTTATGCCGGTGACGGACAAGTTGCCCAAAACACTTCCGGAAAACGGCGCATCTCGGTTGAAAGTGCCAATGTCTTCAACAGCAGAAGCTTCCAAAGAGTTGTTGCTTACAGACCGCGCGTTTAAGTGACGGTGCACAAAGTAAGACAGCAAGTGGAATATGGCTGGCTTCTAGCGACGCTTGATCGTGGCGCGAACAAGACCTTTTGGTATCAAAGTAAACGTCGGATCGGGCTTGATGTTTTGGCCGGGTAATAGATCAATCTGATAACGTTGCGCAATGGTGGCAATTGCCAGTTGTGCTTCCAACAATGCAAGACCTTGCCCAATGCAAATTCTCGCTCCGCCACCAAATGGAAAGTAAGAAAATCTCGGACGTTGCTTTATCCTCTCCGGAGTAAAGCGCTCGGGGGCGAATTCTTCCGGTCTCTGCCAGAATTCAGGATGCCGGTGAGTAGTGTATTGATTGAGTGAAATAAATGCATTCTTCGGCAGGTGATACCCGTCGATTACATCCTCTTCAAAAGACTGACGCGGTTGTCCCCAGGCAGGCGGGTAAAGACGAAGAGCCTCGTCAAAGATCATGCGCGTATATGTTAAACGCTCACTATCTGCCAGTTCCGGACTGCGACCACCGAGTACGCATTTGATTTCGTCGTACAACTGGGAGCGAATGTGTACATGTTCAGAAAGTAAAATCCAGGTCCACGCTAAGCTTGCGGCAACAGTGTCATGGCCGGCAACCAAAAGGGTAAGAACTTCATCTTTCAGCTGCTCATCAGACATTCCCTGTCCTGTTTCATCGTCCTTTGCAGCCATCAATAATCCCAGAAAATCGTGCTGGTCTTGAGAATCCTTGCGACGCTCACTGATGATTCTTGTAATTACAGAATCAAGAATTCCTTTGGCTCGTTTGAATTGTTTGTTGTCCGAGGTCGGCACCCAAAGCGGAAATATGAATGGGTAGTTGCTCATTTTGTGATTCAGCACCTCAAATGCTTCGCGCACAGCCTGACCAACATCCATAGATTGACCGGTTAAGTCGGTGCTGAAAAGAGTCCGGCCCGCGACGCTGAGAGTCAGATGTACCATTTCGTGCAGCAAATCGATTTCAGCGCCGTCCGGCTTCGCGTCCCAAGATGAGAGCATTTTCTCCGTGCACTTCACTATGGTCGTCGCCATTGCACCGATGTGATTGCGATGAAAAGCCGGTTGCGAAAGGCGTCTTTGCTTCATCCAGAAGTCACCTTCCGAAGTGAAGATGCCGTTGCCGAACAGCAATATTGATGGCTTGAGAAAAACGTCAGGCTTGTGAAAATTCTTCTGATGCGTCTGCAGAACATGCTCAACCGCTGATGGATGTGTGAGAGTGAAAAAGTCAAAGCCGGGCATAGTTTTGACTCGGACATAATCTCCGAATCTTGCCCGATTGGACGCATAAAAACTGAGAGGATCAGACTTCAGCATCTTTACGACCGCAAGACCTCCCAGAGTGGAGGTCGGCATAGGCTTTGCAGCCAGGGAGGCGGTCCCGTCCGGCTTTTGCGGGTTTGAACCGGAAGGCTTCGTGGTCATCAAGCGGTCTCCATTGTTTTAGAGTCCATGAATACATTACAGGCTCAATATTTTACGTCCCCCCAGAGGTCTGGAAGTTAAAGCGTTATCGCGTTAGCTTCTGAGCTGGAAGTTAAAGCGAAAACGCTTTAACTTCCAGGTGAATGCCAGCCGTGAAATCGTTGCAGGCTAGAGTTTCCGAAACATTACCAGGGCATCAACGTAGCCAAGCGCTGGATAATGGAAAGCTTCGGGCAATGTACCAACGACCTCGA
>JAYRNY010000085.1:0-2215 GCA_041911975.1 bacterium
CATCGCAGGCGTTTTGATCTGGTCGCTCACCACCCTGCTACAAGTCGAGCCCGAATCGACAGTAGCCGACTGGCAAAAGCTGGCGGAACTGACGCCGGACGCGCTCAAGATCGAAGTGAACAAGCGCGTTGAAGCCACCCCCGGCTACGCGAAAATGAACGAGTACGAAAAGGAAGATTTGTACAAGCGCACCACAGACAATGCGCAAATGGCCAACAACATGCAAATCATCAAGCATTTCAACGGCCATGTTCTTTTCACAACTCTCAAACTCGGTCTCGATTTGCGCGGCGGCAGCCAGCTCTTGCTGCAAGCATTGCCGAGCAAACTGGTGCCGGAAATAAATCCTCAGGTAATGAACGGTGTCGAGACCGTCATCAATAACCGCATCAACAGCCTTGGTGTATCGGAAACAATTGTCCAGCGCTCGGGCAAAGATCGCTTGATCGTGGAAATGCCCGGCATCAAAGATCCGCAACAAGCCAAAGATCGCATCGGCACCACCGCTCTTCTCGAATTCAAAGAGATGGCCTACGACGAAGCCGGCCGTCCACTGATTGGTCCTAATGGAGGACCAGTCTGGAAAGACACAGGCCTGACCGGCTCGGAATTCAAACATGCGCAGGGTTCACCTATGGTGTCAGGTGGATTGTGGCGCGTATCTTTTGAATTCAAACCGGAAGGTGCCAGAAAATTCGGCGAAATGACATCACGCCTGGTTGGCAAACAAATCGGTATTTTTCTAGACGGAGAGCCGACCGACAGAGGACAGGACGGACGCCCGGTTTCACTTGTGGAATACAAAGGCGTCAATGTGCGCGAACCTATTTTAGGCGGGACCGGTGAAATCACAGGCAACTTCAGTAAGGATCAAGCCGTCGACCTGGCCGTTAAATTGAACGCAGGCGCACTGCCTGTGCCGATCAAAATTCTTGAAGAAAGAACAGTCGGCGCCACCCTCGGTCAGGACTCCATTCAAAAGTCACTCGTGGCAGGCTGCGTCGGCATTGCTGCCGTAATGGTCTTCATGATCGCAATCTACGGTCTGCCCGGCTTGATTGCCGACATCGCTTTGATCTTATATACGATTACGACCCTGGCCATCTTCAAAGCCGTTCCAGTCACCCTGACACTAGCTGGTATAGCCGGTTTCATCCTGTCGGTCGGGATGGCGGTCGATGCCAACATCCTTATTTTCGAAAGAACGAAAGAAGAGCTGAATAACGGAAAAGGTTTGTACATGGCCATTGAAAATGGCTTCGGAAGAGCCTTTACCTCAATCTTCGACAGCAACGTCAACAGTTTGATCGCCTGTGGAGTTCTTATGCTCTGCGGCACTTCAATCGTCAAAGGTTTTGCCGTCACTCTGGCAATCGGTGTGGCAGTCTCAATGTTCACCGCCATCACCGCCACCAGATCGATGTTGCACTTGATTCCAAAAAGCCTCGGCATGTTTGGCCACAAATATGACAAGCGAGGACACGAAATCAAGAAAACTCAAATTTTCAAAGAAGCAGAAATCAAAAAAGAGGGGGCGCTGTGAAAGGCTTAAAAATAGATCTCGTCAAATATAGATGGATCTGGCTGGGCATCTCTGCTGTGATTCTCGTACCTGGCGTGATCGCCATGATCATCTGCATGACCAAATACAACTCGCCGCTCAAACCCGGCATTGATTTTACGGGCGGCTCCATCCTGCAGTACCAGTTCGAGAAGCCGGCGCCGCTCGACACTGTAAGGGCGGTTCTCAACGAATCCGGCTTCGAAGGCTCACAGGTCCAGCAAGCTTTCATTTCCGGCAAGGAAGTAATCGTCATGCGCACAAAAGCCATCGACGACGAAGCCGAAAAGCGCAAACTGGACACGGATCTAACCGCCAAGCTGGGAGAATTCAAAGTCCTTTCAGTCGATAAAGTCAGCGCCACAGTCGGCCCGGAATTGCTATCCAGCGGGCTCATTGCGCTGATCGTCACCTTCTTGATGATGGTCGGCTACATCTCATATCGCTTCCAGTTCGACTATGCCATTTGCGCGATCAGCGCCCTTTTCCATGATGTAATCGCACTCTGCGGCATCTTTGCCATCCTTGGGCTGGTCATGGGCACGGAAGTGGACAGCTTGTTTATCTCGGCTGTTTTGACAGTTATCGGCTTCTCGGTCCACGACACTATCGTCGTATTCGACCGCGTCAGAGAAAATGTCAAATACGTGGGCA
>JAYRNY010000086.1:0-5818 GCA_041911975.1 bacterium
CCGACACAGGTCGATTGACCCTGTCCGCTTTCGGTCAGAGCAAGGGCGATTTCGTATGTGAGCGTTCCTGAGCGGCTAACCATTCCGACCGGTCCCGATTTGAAAATCGAGCCGGGCAGGATGCCGATCAAGCACTCGCCGGGGGTAATGATGCCGGGGCAGTTCGGTCCGATCAGTTTGGCGCCTTTAGCTTTCACTTGCTGGACGAGCTTGGCGGCATCTTGCGGAGGAATGCCTTCGGTAATCAATACAATCAATTCGGCTCCAGCATCGATCGCTTCCGAACCGGCGTCTAGTGCCAGGTAAGGAGGAACGAAGATGACGGAAACAGTGGCGCCGGTTGACTGGAAGGCTTCTTTGACGGTATCGAATACCGGGATGCCTTCGAGTTTCGTGCCGCCTTTGCCTGGCGTGACGCCGCCGACGACTTTGGTGCCGTAGGCGATCATGCGCTTGGTGTGGGCGGAGCCCATTTTGCCTGTGGCGCCCTGAACGATGACTTTGGTGTCTTTGTTAATCAGAATCACTGTATTCTCCTTTATTCGCGCTATGCGCGTGGTTCGCTACGCGCGTGGTGCTTGAATTAGCGCGCAGCGCCGGCTGGAACTTTCGATTGCGCGACCGCTTCTTTGACCGCCGCTTCGATTTCGGGGTAAAGCTTGAGGCCGGATTCGGCAAGCATTTTCTCGGCAACGTCCTGGTTGTTGCCGCGCAGGCGAACGACCAGTTTGCGCTGAGGGTGCCGCTTCATGAAGGCAACAAGGGCTTGAGCCACTTCGTCGCAGGCGGTAATGCCGCCCAGGATGTTGACCAGGATCACGTCGCACTTCGGGTTGTCGTGGACGATTTCCAGTCCTTCAAGAGTTTTCTCGGTGTCCGAACCGCCGCCTGCATCCAGGAAGTTGCCCGGCTCTCCGCCGAATGCTTTGACCAGGTCCATGGTAGCCATGGTCAAACCGGCTCCATTGCACATGATGCCGATATTGCCGTCTAGCTCAACCAGGTTGAGACCGGCACGCTTGGAACGCTTTTCTCTGTCGGACATGTCCAGCATGTGGGTTTCTTGCCAGCCGGCGAAGCATTTATGACGGCCCAGGGCGTCATCACAGATTGTGATCTTGCCGTCAAGAGCGAGAACTTCGTCGCCGTCGGTGACGATGAGCGGATTGATTTCAGCCAATTCCAAATCTTTGGATTCGAACAGCTTGTAGAGTTTGTTGGCCAGGTCGGCAAACTTGTTGAGCAAGCTGCCGGTCAAACCGACTTGCTTGGCCAGGTCGCGGCCGACGAAGTCGTGATAGGGGTAGGGAATGGGCATGGTGACGACGTTCTTCGATGACTCGATTTCGATGCCGCCTTCAGCCGAGGCGATAAAAATCGCGCAGCCACGACTTCTGTCCAGAGTCACCGAGAGATAAAGTTCGCGAGCGATCGTCAGTCTGGGCTCAATCAAGAGGCTTTCTGTCTTGGACCCGTTGATGACCATCTTCAGCAATTCGGCAGCTTTGGTTTCGCCTTCTTTCAAGTCTTTGGCAAATTGAATGCCGCCGGCCTTGCCGCGACCGCCGGATTGCACCTGCACCTTGAGAGTGAGTGGATAACCGAGGTGAACCTTTCTCAATTCTTCCGGCTTCGTTATGCGGTGAGACGGCGGGACCGGAATGCCGTGCTCTTGGAAAATCTTCTTGGCTTCCCACTCATATAAATTCAAGACGTGTCCTCCTTTAAATGCTCTCCGGCTGGGGCGAACTTGAAGTTCGAACCTTTCTACTCTCTCGAATGTGCCGACCCAAACACTGAACCGGGCGCAGGCGCTCCTCCTGTTTACAAGAGAGCGTCCAGCCCAAGCAACGGCTTTGGCTTCATATAAATGTAGACCCATCCGGCGATTATCGTCTCGGAATTCTAAAAAGCTTAAAAATGCTGGCAATAATCAGGCTTAAAACGGTAGTTCAGCCGCTGACCAAATTCGCTTGATGGCCATTCACAGTGCTTAACCAGCCTTTTTCCCTTGTCCGTGCCGTTTTCTGTGCTTTTGCACCGGCTTAATCCGTTTCCAAAATCGATGAAATGTAAGGGCCGCTGACAATGCCGTTATACTTATCTCGCTTGAAATCGTCTCTTTACTTCAAGCCGGTATTCTGGCGTCGCAAATGTGGGCGTGTCTTATGCGAATTGGAATCCTTACAGGTGGAGGAGACTGCCCCGGCTTGAACGCCGTGGTCAGAGCCATCGTGAGACGCTCGGTCATCGACCACAATTCAGAGGTGGTCGGATTCCTGGAAGGCTGGCGCGGTCCTATGGAAGGCATGGTCATGCCGCTGACGCTTCAGGGCACGGGCGGGCTGATTCACCGCGGCGGCACAATCTTAAGAACCTCGCGTGCCAATCCTTTCAAGACCGAGCGCGGTCCGGAAAAGATCGCCGAGCAGATGGAAAAACACCGGCTCGATGCTCTGATTGCCATCGGCGGGGAGGAAACTCTCAATATTGCAGAAGAAATGCATTCCAAACACAATTTGAACGTCGTTTGCGTCCCCAAAACAATCGACAACGACCTCAACTCAACAGACTTTACATTCGGCTTTGACACGGCGGTGAACGTTGTGATGGAAGCCATCGACCGGCTCCACACGACGGCCGAATCGCATAATCGCGTCTTGGTTTGTGAAGTGATGGGCGGCAACGCCGGCTGGATTGCCTGCTATGGCGGTATCGCTGGTGGTGCGGACTTCGTCCTCGTACCGGAAAAGCCGATAAAACTTAAAGAAATTGCCGAGTCAATCAAGAAGCGCCATGCCAGAGGCAAGGACTACTCTATTGTTGTCGTCGCGGAAGGCGCGAAACTCGAAGGCGAGGAGGGAGTCACCCCTACAACGGTGAATGGCAATAAAAGAACAGGGGTAGGAGAGCGGCTAGCTAAGCTGATCGAGCAAGAGACTGGTTATGAAACGCGCGCCACAGTGCTCGGGCACATTCAGCGCGGCGGATCGCCAACGGCATTCGACCGCGTGCTTGCCACCAGATTTGGTGTGAAGGCCACTGACCTGGTGCACGAGAAAAAGTTTGGGCGCATGGTTGCACTGCAGGGCAATCACGTCGTGGACGTCGCAATCAGTGACGGAATCGGCAAGGCGAAATCCCTTGACATGGAGCTCTATGGCGTAGCCGAGGTCTTCTTCTCTTGAAGCATGAAGCCTACATGCGTGAGTGCCTGCAACTTGCGGAGCGCGCGCAAGGAAGAACTTCACCCAATCCTATGGTCGGCGCTGTCGTTCTGGACACATCCGGCTACGTGGTCGGACGTGGGTATCACCACAAGCGCGGCGAGCCACATGCGGAAGTGAATGCACTGCAAGAAGCCGGAGAAAAAGCCAAGGGCGGAACACTTTATGTGAGTTTGGAACCGTGCTGCCACGAGGGAAAAACACCACCTTGCACTGAAGCGGTAATTGCCAGTGGAGTGAAAACAGTTGTAGCCGGAATGATCGATCCCAATCCGAAAGTGGGAGGAGGCGGCGTAAAGGCGCTTGAAGACGCAGGAATTGAAGTAGTCTCCGGTGTGCTTGCAGATGAATGCGCTTATCTGAACAGAGGTTTTCTCAAACGCATCAAAACCGGACTGCCCTGGGTGTGCTTGAAGCTTGCCACCACACTCGATGCCAAAATTGCCGACCGTCACGGCGGCAGCCGCTGGATCACGGGACCGGAAGCAAGGCAGTACGTGCATGTTTTGAGAAACCGCTTCGATGCGGTGATGGTGGGAACCAACACAGCGCTCATCGATAACCCGACACTCAACTGTCGCGATTTGGAAAACAGTCGCGACCCGGTGAAGGTTCTTGTTGACAAAGATTTGAAAGTATCTTTCGAGGCGAAGCTTTACTCTCACAACTCGCCGGCCAAGACGTATGTTCTGACAAGAGACGATCGCTCAGAAAGAGAACTCGTCGATCTCCCGCTCGTAGAGCTGATTGGTATTCCCTACGAGATTGAAACACCCGCTGTCACCGAAAAGATTTCGCAACTGGCCGCCGGAGTGCCGCTCAGAAGAGAAGACGACAAAGAAAAAAACCGAGAGCAAATCGTGCTCGATCTGGAAGAAGGTTTGCGACGGATTGCTGATCGAGGCATCAACACCGTGCTCTGCGAAGGCGGCGGCAGGCTCGCCGGCAACATGATAGATCTGGGGCTGGTTGATGAAATCATCTGGATAATGGCGCCGAAACTATTGCACGATCCTCTGGCTGTACCGGCTTTAGGCGGTCGCGCTCGCAACCTGGACGATGCGGTATCGCTCCATCAAATTTCCATCAAGAATTTGGGCGATGACGTCGCATATTGCGCTCTGCTTCCGCCCGGGCTGAAAGTCCTCTCGCCCTGAAACCGCCAGTCCGGCGCCGCCAGGCTGCAATATCATCTTCACAGACCCTAAACAATGGCCAGTATTCCTTTACGAAGCTCTTGATCTAGCTCTGTTATAATTATTAGGCAAATCTTATTAAATGTTAACTCGCCAGGTTTTGGGAGATCAATCAGTGAGCACTGGTCTTGCGGGCTTCCGATCCAGCCGTGGCGTAAAAGGAAAAGGGACGGCGCTTCGATATGGACGGAGACGCCGCGGTTCTGCATTGAGCGAAGCCGGCCCAGCGCTCTTTCTTCTTCTGATGTTTGCCATCTTTCCCGTCATCGACGTGATTTACTTCGGCATCAGCTACTACTCGGTCGTCACGCTCAACGACCTGCAGTTGAGAGAAGCCTCCAAATCAGCGAAGAGCATGGCGATCTCCACTACAGGCGACGTTATCGCCGGCATTCCCAATAAATGGTCGAGTTCGGCATTGGGCGGACTGGCGCGTTTGAGTGAACCGCCTAAAACTTCGGTCGACTACAAACTCAGTGAAGTTGCGGTCTATGTGACCGTCACAACCAAGGTCTCAATCGAGCCACTGCTGAAGATTCCCTTTCTGGCCAAAGTGCCAGGACTGGGCGCTCCCGTAGAAATCAATGTCGCACGGGCAAAGATTTTGGAGAATCCAAATGACATTTTCCGTTAGCAGACGTTCCAATTCAGTTTTGAGAAAACGCCGCCAGCCGGTGTACCGCGGCAACCGCGCCTCCAGCCTGGCCGAAACCCTGGCGGGCTTCATCATTCTGATTCCTCTTGCACTGGCAGCCGTCGATGTTGTCGCCTTCATGTCTGCGGTCGACAGCAACGAACACCTGGCGGAAGCAGCCGCCCGAGGCGCGGCGAAAGCATCCAACCAGGACAAAGCTCAAACAGTTGCCGAAGACGTCGTTAAGAACTGCTCGCCTGTGTGGATGGTGTCATCCGTGATGGTTGACGATGTCGATTACAACCTTCAGAAAGGTATGGTATCAGTGGCGGTTCTCATGCAATTGAAACTGCCCGTTCCTCTGCCCGGATACTCTGAAGTAAAATGCCGAGCCAGTTCTGTCGAACCAATTGTTTCCACACCGGCGCCAAATTAGAAATCATGATCAAACAATCACCAAGAATCACAGCCAATAGACCACGCGGAGAAAGCGGAGTATCGCTGGTTCTCGTGGCAGTCTCATTCGGATTCTTGGTTATATTCCTCTTTGTTGCCTTTCAATTTCTCAGCCTCAATAGCGGATCAAGAGAAGTGAGAAACGCAGTCGATGCGGCTGCTCTCAATGTCTCAAAACAAGTCGGCACGCTGAAAGTGCCGGTCTCCGATCAATTCAGCGACGTCGCCGACAGGGGCGGTCTTATTGGAATGAGCAATATCAACCGTGTCTGGGGCAAGGCCTATTGGATCAATGCAAACGCCGA
>JAYRNY010000087.1:0-4184 GCA_041911975.1 bacterium
CAACTATGAGTGGGGTGTCGATCTCTATGCCGACGATCCGCTCGTGTTCAAAAAACTCATTTACGAAATGCGCTTTGATGAAGCAAGCGCGAAGTATGGCGCCTTCGGCGACTTCTATTCGGGAGTGCAGTTTTCAATCGACCAGTTGAGCACTTACCTCGACGGCAACAAGGTCGCCCAGCTAAACTCTCTGCGCGAGCCTGCGATGAGATAGACGCGCAACGGCAGCCAAAGTAACTTAGACGCGCGCCCGGCAAAAAAGTCTGGCAAAGTGACAGCGGAATGAAACTGTATTCTTTTGTTCTCGCAGTAACCTTATATCTCCTTGCCAGTACTTGCTGCGCTGCTAAATTCGAAGCTAAGCCAGGGCAAGTGAGATGCCTGCAGCTGCTGCAGACTCATGTGTACCTGGGCAATGTCAAACTCTGGTTGACACCAAATGCAGTGCGGCTCGATGGTCTGGGCAAGTTTTGTTTTACCTTAGTTGCGCGTGCTCCGAAGTGGCAGGTTACGGCTTTTCGCCAAGACGACAAAAACTGCTTTGTTCAGCCATTTGATGACTTCTACGACCAGGGTTTGTATTCAAACTACGTTTTGCCGCAACGGCATGACACAATGTTTCCCGGAACGACAAGGATGAAGCAGAAGGCTTTCGGCTTCCCCGTGCTGCAAGCCAGATACAATACAACAGTGCTCACTTACCTCGAAAACAAAGGCTACACGGACCCAAAGGTAGCAAAATTCCTACATTCGGCATACAGAGTTCCAACTGAGGGTCAGATCCCGGTAGCGTACGTGCAGATGCTCGATGGAAAAGATTGGATGACAAATCTGAGTGAGCAGGGGCACGAAAGATTGTTTCTAAACACAAAATCGATCAGACTGGCCAACGTCAGCACGGCTGAATTTGAGATTCCCAGAAACCTGCATCCAGCAAAATCCATGACCAGAATCATGTCTGGAGACGTTCACAAATTGGATGGCAGCGGCATAGATGCTCTAATCAAGGAATAGACGTTCTAATGAATATGGATATGGTGCTTCTCTCGGTACTCGACCATCTTGTCCCACTTCAGGACTTCCGGTTTTTCCTTGATAAGTTGGTTCCAGGTGATGTGCGGTCTGCCGGTATCGATTTCCGTCATCGTGATGCAGTCATCAACGGGGCAAACACTGGCGCAAAGCGCACAGCCGACACAGTCTTCTTCACGCACGACCGGCCAGAGTCTTTCGGTGACTTCGTCGGTCAGTTTCATATCTTTCAAATCGATGCACTGGTGAGCAGTGTCGTTGCAAGCGATGAAGCAAAGGTTGCACTGAATGCACTTGTTGTGATCGATGCGAGCGACCGACTGGAAGCCCAAGTCGAAATCGCCGAAACTGCTGATGCGAGGAAGCGATGCGCCGATGAAGTCGGTGCAGGATTTGAAACCGCGTGCGTCCATCCAATTGGACATGCCGTCGATCATGTCTTCCACGACTCTAAAGCCGAAGTGCATAACCGCGGTGCAAACTTGTACGCTGGTCGATCCCAAAAGCATGAATTCGACGGCGTCTTGCCAGGTTTCAATACCGCCCATTCCGGAGATGGGGATGCCTGCTTTGCGAACTTCTTCATCAGATGCGACGCTGGACAGCAAGTGAAGCGCAATCGGTTTTACTGCCGGTCCAGCGTATCCACCGTGACCACCCTTACCGCCGACGTTCGGTTTGATTTCGAAGGTATCGAGATCTACACCCATGATGCTGTTAATCGTGTTGATCAGTGAGATTGCAGAAGCTTTTGCTTTCACCGCAGCTCTGGCCGGGTGAACGATGTCGGTTACATTCGGCGTCAGTTTAACAATTACCGGCTTGGTTGCAACTTCCATCACCCACTCGGTGACCATGCAGGTGTATTCCGGCACTTGCCCCATGGCAGACCCCATGCCACGCTCCGACATTCCGTGCGGGCATCCGAAATTCAATTCGAATCCGTCGATACCAGTATCTTCGACGCGTTTGATGATCTCTTGCCAGGCTTCTTTTTGAGACTCAACCATTACCGATGCGATGACGGCATGGTTGGGAAAGTTCTTCTTCGTCTCGCGCATCTCCTTCAAGTTGACGTCGAGAGGGCGATCGGAAATCAATTCAACGTTGTTCAAACCGATTATTTTTCGACCTTTGTAGTCGATAGTTCCATAACGGTTGCAAACATTCATGACTGGCGCCCCGACGGTCTTCCAGACTGCTCCACCCCAACCGGCTTCGAATGCTTTTTGCACCTGATATCCGGAATTAGAAGGCGGCGCCGATGCCAACCAAAATGGATTGGGAGACTTGATGCCGTTGAAATTGATCGAAAGATCAGCCATTTGCAAACTCCTATGGAGGCGGCATTCATGCCGCCCTGAGTAACTACTTGGTTGGCGCTGTCGCATGCACGCGTGGCTTGTGCTCATGTAATGCGTAGCCCTTTTCCATTGCAGGCTCGATAGTCATGTCCGTTGACCGTTTGAGCGTTCCTTCCGGAATCTTGTTGCCGGTTAGTTGCTCGTAAATCGCGCGGGCGGCAATCTTGCCGTCCTGTGTGGCCATAACGGTAGACGCTTCTCCCCTGCTGCGAATGCAATCGCCGCCTGCAAAAATCTTTTCGTGGGCAGTGCGGTTTGTCTTCGCATCGACAGCAATGTAACCCTTCACGGTCTTGATTCCATACTCTCCGAGCTTGGCGATAAATGGCGTGTGCTTGAGCTGACCAATGGCTTTGATGACCATGTCGCAAGGAACGACGAATTCCGAGTTGGGAACAGGCACGGCAACGCGTCTGCCGGATTCATCCGGTTCGGCAAGATCCATGCGCACGCACTTCAGACCATCGACTTTACCGTCTCTGCCAAGCACTTCCACAGGCTGAGTGAGGAAACTGAAGCTTACCCCTTCGCCGAGAGCAAATTGATATTCGAAGTGATAAGCAGGCATCTCCGCTTCGGAACGGCGGTAGATCATGGTGACGCGCTCGGAGCCCAAACGTCTGGCGATAGTCGCGCAGTCAATGGCGGTGTTGCCGGCGCCGATTACGCAAATACGATTGCCGTATTTAATATCAGCGAGTGGCTTGACCTTGGTCTCTTCGATGAATTCCAGTCCATCAACAACGCCTGCGAGATCTTCACCGGCGATGTCCATGTTGGGAACACTGCCCAGTCCGATGCTGACGAATACAGCGTCGTTGTCTTTCAGCAATTGGTCAAACTGAATGTCTTCACCGATTGTCACGCCGGTTTTCATAGTGACGCCGAGGTCTTCAATTTTCTTCGCTTCGGCGCGGGCAACTTCGACCGGTTCGCGGAATACAACAATGCCGTATGTGCTCAAGCCGCCCGGCCACATTTTTCTTTCGTAGCAGGTGACGTCGAAGCCCATCTTCGCCAGTTCTCCGGCACAGGTGAGACCAGCCGGTCCAGCCCCGACCACTGCCACTTTTTTGCCGAGCGATTTGCCTTTGTTGTAGAATTTGATTTTCTTCTCGTCAGCATAATCCATTGCGTATCGTTGCAAGCGTCCGATCATGATCGGTTTTTCGTCATGCTCCAAAACGCAAGCGCCTTCGCACAATTCCTGCACCGGACAGACTCTTGCACAGGACGCGCCCATCAGGTTGGCTTCCATGATGGTGCGGGCGGAGCCGGTCACGTTGCCGGTCGAAATCTTGCGGATAAAAGTGGGGATATCGATATGGGTCGGACATGCCACCATGCAGGGTGCATCGTAGCAATAGAGGCAGCGGTTTGCTTCCAGCACTGCTTCTCTTTCGGTCAAGGGCGGATAGACTTCCTGGAAGCGCTCTTCCAGACTCATTTCCCACGCCTTGTACTTAACTGGTTTGTAATGTTCGGCCATTGCTTGCTCTCTTTTGCAGTGACTTTACTTGTTGTATCGGGCGGCATGTAAGCCGCCCCTACAATTTGAATTTTTGGCAGCGCCGACGGCTCGCCGGCACCGGGCGGCAAGAATGCCGCCCCTACAGCTATCAATTTGGAAGATTTCCTCCAGCAGTTCACTCCGTTGAACCGGTCGACGCCTGGCGTCGACCCTACATTAGCGGGCGATGCATGGCGTCGCCCCTACGGTTTAAAGTTTGACCAGAGGCTCGTAGGTTTCCGGTCTGCGGTCACGGTAGAACTGCCAGGTGTTGCGCA
>JAYRNY010000088.1:0-4754 GCA_041911975.1 bacterium
AGATCGTCGGCTTCGACGTCACCGAGGCGGCAGACGACGCATACGTGCTCGTCATCACCAACGACGGCTTCGGCAAGAGAGTCAAGCTCGACGAATTCAGACAACAAGGACGCGGCGGTATCGGCCTTATCGCCACCAAGTTCAAGAACGCTCAGTCCAGACTGGCAGCTCTGCGCGTGACAGCCGAAGGCGAACAAATCGTCATTGCCACCGCCAATGGTATTGTTGTTCGTCAATCGGTCGACGAGATCAGCTCGCAAGGGCGCATGGCGACAGGCGTTCGCATCCAGCAACTGGGTGAAGATGATTCGGTCGTATCTGTAAGCCCGATTGTCGAGCCAAGCGACATGGGTACGGAAAACGGCGAAAGCGCTTAAGATCTCCGAAACCAAGAATCTCTATCAGGGAGTAATGTTGCTGATTGCGACAAGTCTTTCTTGTACTGACCTTCGCGCGAAGTGACACACTGCAGCACCAGTGAAGTCAGAATTTTTCCAGTAGAAAACTTCATTGGCATCCAACGAATAAAGCACGGGAAGATATTTCCTGTCCAAGCGCGCGATGAAATCCTCATATCAAGGACTCATGTTTTTGCACGCTGCATCATCTACTGAAATGCGCGACAAACTCTAACTAGCGAATGCACTCGTCGAATGAAAGTCCGGCTTGCCGGCATTTCGACATACACCAGTTGAGTGAAAGCTGCTGAGCCAGGGGCAAATTCTCCGGCGAGCAACGCCCGCGGAAAACCTTACTCAGTAATGATTCCAACTCATGTTGGTGACTCTTCAATTGGGGAGGCAGTGACAAGGTCCACTGCGAGCCTCCGGACTGAGTGAGTATCTCTTCGAAATAGTGGGCCTGCTGCCTTTGAGGGGCAGTGGTAGTCATCGTGTGGGAAAGTGTGGTCGCTGTCATTCGGTTACCTGAGCAGAGATGTGGCGCAATTCCAAAAAACCTGGAAACGTTGGTTAGATGTAAATCATCCTGCGTTATCATAACTTTACACTCTTGACAAGTGCAAGGCCTATAGGTGCCACTTCTTGGCAATTTTGAGGAATTTTCATGCGGTTTTGCCCACTGAAAATGATGTTTTCCTGATACGGCACTCGGGCTTCCCCGATTTTTGTAATATTCGGCCGGCAAACTTAGGCGTGATGCGACCTCCGTTGCTTTACAATTTTGGTTTTTGGTACGAGCTGCGGCTCTCTGGGTACATCTATTAGGGAACCCTGTGTTAGTAGGCCTTTGTGGGCGAGCTGTCTGACAGCTCAGATTCATAGTTTCCGGAGGTGCCGTAGATGGCAAAGGCGAAGCGAGTGGAATCTGGAGACTCGGGTGCCAAGACTGCCAATCAGTCAGTCAGCAAAAACAGAACCGCGCCAACCTTTATTACTTCGGAATTTGATGCCTTGCATGTGCGCCGGGTGGTTGCCAGCAATCCAAACACTCCGCGCCAGGTCCTGGAGCGTCTGGCGTCCGAAGAGTCCGCCGTGATCAGGCGGCATGTTGCTCTCAATCCAAAAACACCGGTAGAAACTCTGCGCAAACTTGCCGAGGACAGAGAGACTGATGTTCGCCTGGCTGTCGCGGAAAACGTGCACACGCCACAGGATATTCTTTGTGTATTGTCGAACGATGAAGACATGGATGTGCGCTACGGAGTTGCCGAGAACCCACATATGCCCGAAGAAATCCTGGTCGAGCTCAGCCAGGACGACAATCCGTATATCCGCTGCCGGGCTCTGAAGACCCTGCAGATGCTGGCTCCCGACGTTCAGTCACGCCTTAAGCTGATCATCCAGCAGCAGCAAGATCGGCTCCGGTAGGCGCAAAGCGTTCGACTGGGCGTGTTGCATACGCCAACTGCAATGCTGAAGAATTTTTCTCCAGTAGGGTTTTGACCTGGCGTTTCAGCCGCTCACCTCGAAGCCGAAAAAAAATAGGGGCGCATGCAATGCGCCCCTACGGTACTTTCGAATTTTGAACGATTTCTATCTGGAAGGCTCTTCTTCACGCAATACGTAGCCTTCGCCGCGTACTGTTTGAATGAGGCGCTTGGTGTTGCCGTCTTCCAGCTTCGAGCGCAGATAGCGGATGTACACTTCGATGACGTTGGATTCGCCGATGAAGTCGTATCCCCATACTTTGTCGAAAATGAACTCTCTCGAGAGAACTTGCTCAGGGTATTGCATAAAGAGTCTGAGCAGGTCGAACTCTTTAGCTCTCAAATCAAGCTGCTTTTCGCCACGCTTGACGATACGGTTGAGCTGGTCCATCCAGAGGTCTGAATAAGTAAGGATGCCTTCTTGGGGCTTCCGTCTCATAACTGCTCTGATACGAGCAAGCAATTCTTCAGTTGCAAACGGCTTGGTCAAGTAGTCGTCAGCGCCGCTGTCGAGACCTTGCACTCTGTCGCCAACGCCATCTTTTGCCGTGAGCATGATGACCGGAACTTTCGACATCGCTCTGAGTCTCTTGCAAACTTCAATGCCATCGAGACCGGGAAGCATTACGTCGAGCAGTACCAGGTCCGGTTGATCCTTCTTGAAGAGGTCAATGCCCTGATTGCCTTCGTGCGCCACGGAGACCTGATAGCCCTCGTAGCCGAGCTCGAGCTCAATCAATCGAGCGATGTTGACATCATCCTCGATGATGAGGATTTTCAACGAACTTACCTCGCTGCCTACTGCCACGTTTCCTAACCTCCGTTCAATTCTGCTTTATTCTAATCTATTTCCCTGGTGCTTGTTCATCTCTACAAGCCTGACAGAGCAACCGATTTGCGGTTCAGATCAGAAAAATGCGAGTTATCCGACACAAGTCCTTTGACCGCCTCGCGATTAATTGCTTAACGAATCTAGCAGGTGTTTAATGTTCAGGAAAGGGGTTAGTTATCAGTATGTGGAAATTTGTAATGTACCTATACTGACACAGGTTTTCAAGTGAGACCGTTTGGTAACCTGCAGTCAAGACCAAACAGTTCCACGCCCTAAAATTACATTCCCCGATTCTCACGTCTTAGATCTATCTCGACCTCTTTTGAAACCCTATGGAACCAAAATTAGATTCGAGAGAGGATGGCAATTCACAAGTTAGGCATCCGTCCGATAACGCTCCTAAAGTCACCGAGGGCGCTGGGCAGAGCAGTGCGGAAGAGTTCTTTCCAATTGATTCTCAATGTCTGGCAAAACTCGCCCAGGGCAGTTCAGTTCTGATTGCTTCTTTGCTGGCGATACCGGATGCAGTGGCACTTATTCCCGGCGCTACTTCGCCGCTGGGTTGGCTTCTGCGCTTAATCGGCGTGTGGATATCGGCAGCTGTCCTATGGTTTGTCGGTTTTCTCGGGATTTTGCATGCGGTCAGACTGCTGGTTCGCGGAGTGTCGATCGGACCTTACGGCGTGAAACTGTGGCGGCTGGCAAAACCAATTCCCTGGAACAAGTTGGAAGCTGTCGCAATTGAGCCGCAGGTTGTTTTCTCCAGGCTCTTTTCTCTCGAAACGACCGCCAGAAAACTTACGATTTACTCCAAGTTTATGTCGGAAAAGAAAATCTTTCAAAAGATTCTGGTACCGCAACCGGTGCCATCATTTTTCTTCAAGGCCGAAGTGTTCGAGAAAATGGTGCGCGCTATCATCTCCCGAAAATTTGAGTTCGAGCCTGCTTCCATCAATGGCATATTTGCATTTCCGCAAACCCAGCCGCCTCTAAAAACTACATACAAGGCACTTAGGTACCAACAGTTTCTTGTGACGATTTTGATTGCTTTCGGGCTGGTTGGACTGCTCGGACGAAAAGCGGCAGTGAATTATGTCTACAATTCCGGCAACCATGCGCTTACTGCGAAAAATCTCGGCGAAGCTGAAAGACTCTACAGATTAGCCACTGAGATTGATCCGTTTTTCTATGCGCCGTTCAACAATCTCGCTAACGTCGAATTCAGGCGTGGTGATTTTTCGCAAGCATTGAAGCACTGGGAAAGGGCGATTCAATTAAAGCCGGATTTCGTCGAGCCGATGGTTTCCATCTCCTACCTGCACTTGCAAAATGGTGAATACGCTAAGGCCAAAAGCCTGATTAACTCCGCTTTGCTCCTTGCTCCCCTGAATTCGCATGCACTCGTTAATCGCGCCGACTATTTCTTGCGCATGGGCAATTTGAAGTCGGCGATGTCCGACGCGACGACTGTAATTACAAGGAATGAAAAGGATAAGCGTCCGATCTACACCGCTCAGTGCATTCTTGCAGAAGGTCTTGTGCGATCTGGCAAAGCAAAAGACGGCTTGCAAAAATTGGACACTTTTTCGAAAAACTTCAACGAGCCGGAATTCAATCGAACTTTGTGGCTTTTGGCGCGCGCCGATGCACTGTTAAATTTGAACGATCTCAAGTCGGCTCGACGCACTGTTCTGGAAGCACAGCGACGTGCCGGTGAAAATCGCGATGTATTAATAGAACTGGCGCGCATAAGCATCGCCAGAAAAAATGCAGAAGAGGCTGAACCATATGTGGAAGGTTTGGTGAAGATGGGTGCCGACGATCCGTGGACGAATTTGCTTGAAGCAGAACTGGCTTTTTTGCAAGGTGATGCAAAAGTCGCGGAAAAGCTTGTCGAACGTGCCCTGCAACTTTCTCGAGACGATGCGCAACTTTATGCTGATTGTGCCTGGCTCTTTCACGAGATGAATGAAGATGAGAGGGCACGCGAAGCAGCGCGCAAGTCTCTGGAGCTTGAGCCACTGACAGATTCGG
>JAYRNY010000089.1:0-4940 GCA_041911975.1 bacterium
GGAGTTTCAAAACATAGTGCCTGAGCATGAAACGACCGCGATACTTTTGCGGATCTCCGCTCTTTACGAGAACAAAGGCTGGCTCAACAAAGGGAAGTATCTTCTCTAAGCCAAGCGAGCCCATCATTATCGGATCGCGAAGGATAACCGTGGCACCAGGTTTAGCGGTAGCGCGAATACGCTTCAATACTTCCATTCGGGGAGCTGCAAATGCATCGAAGTAAATAGCATCGAAGTAAGAGTAATCAACATTCACGGCATCTGCCTCGATGACTCTCACTCTGTCCAGATTGAACTTGCGCACCAGAGCATTGGAACACTCGACCGCTTCGTGCTCTTTTTCAATGCCGACCACAGCAGGAATGAACGTTTCATCCTGCAGGTAGAACAAGCAAGACGGCACCTTTCCAATACCCAAAATGCACAGGCTGCGGAATTGCTTGAAATCCACAAGCGAAGGCAACTCTTCCATGCGTGCATAAGCACCGCGCACACTTTGACTGATCACCGATTTCAGGCGTCCACCGGGATGCACGCTTGCTTCCATCATTTCGTCGAAAGCTTGCTCTTCCATGCGCCAGCAAAATTCAAGAGTGGCGCGGGCGAAAAACTTCTGATATTCAGCAAAAAAAGGTCCCATTTCAAATGTGTCATAGGCGACCATATCACTGTAGGCCTGCGTAAAGGCCTGATAGGATTCCATCGCGGCAATGAATGTCTCGGTATCTCCGCTCTCCAGTGCAGGCTCGATACGCGAGCGGTGCAGATCAAGCTGCGTTAGCAGCCACTTAACACGCTTTTTCAACGTGTCTGTCGTGAGTGGAGGAGCGTAACTCTTGCCACTGGAAGCTCTCGATTTGGCCTGAGGGTGCTTTGCCGGGGCAGTTTTCGGGCTGCGGCGGGCGCTCTGATTGGGCTCTGGGACATCGCCAGTCAGGGCCGGAAATTCTCCGGTAGCAGCTGCTGACTGAGCCTGCGATTTGACTAAACCTAAGATATTCAGGCGCTTGAATTTGCCCCCTGGAACGAATGGAAAGTACGGCGGTTGTTCACTGGCCCCATGTTACATGTATCTTTGCATCCTCATAAGAACAGGTGACTCAGGTTAGCGAAAAATAATTGCCTCAACCCTACAAAACAGGCTTCAAACCAAGGTTTAGCGGGACTTCCTTAGACTAGGGACCTCGCACAAACAGCTTAACGTCAATATAATTCGAATCTCGCCGCTTCTTACATCGCCGAACAGCGCCCCAGTGTCGGTTACAAACCCTTCGGAAACCCTTCAGATGAAATTAAACTTATCTCTCTTGAGAGGAATCTGCCAGACTCCTGCCTATGTTGCCTGTGAAAAAGGCTTCTTCTCTGATGAAGGCTTGGACGTTCAAGCAGAAATAGCCGCAACGGCATGGCTGGTTCCGCATAAGCTGACTACGGACGAATGCCAATTTGCCGTCATGCCCTGGTCGCGTGTCGCCGCAGCCGAGGGACATCCATTCATTTTGCTGGCAGGATCAGGATGCGAGGAAGCCGCGATCGTCATGCGCAACGGCATCAAGCAGGATGAAGTGAAGAAAGTCGCGATTCCTCAACGCGGCGGCATCAAGGACCTGACTGCAATGGGATTGATCAAATCCCTGGGTTGGGAAGGCGCGGAACTATTGCGTATGCCGTCCGGAGATGGCGCCATCATCTCATTCTTCGGGCAAGGGGCAGACGCGGCTTCCATGGTCGAACCATACGCGACTATGATGGAAGAACTTGGCGTTGGAAAAGTAATCAAACGTACCGGCGACATCTGGAAAGGAGCGCCCGGCTGTGCACTGACGACGACAAGGAAGTTTCGCGACAGTGATCCGGACGTGGTATCGAAAGTGGTGCGCGCCTTCACCAAAGGTGCGGATTTCGTCAATAAAAATCCCGATGAAAGCGCTGAAATTTCGAGCAAGCACATCGGTATAAGCGCAGCCATAATTCGCAAGGCACTGGACGTAAACAAACCAAGCGTAGACGCCTTGCGCAGCGCTGCTTCGATGAAGCAAATCATTGATTTGATGAAACAACTGGGGTATGTCGAAGACGACAGCTCGCAGTATCTCGACCTTTCATTCCTTGATCAGATATGCGCGGCGACAAGGAACAAGTAACGCCATTTCCATTCTTTCGCTTGGCCGCAGATAAAAATCTCAAGGGTTTAGTTAAACTGGAGTTGCTTGGCTCGCCTCAAGTCCTGCTCCGCTTCTTGAACACGCCCAGCGCGTTTTAACAAAGATGCGCGTTGGCGATACCAGGAAGCGACATCGCATTGAATTTCAATCAACCGATCATAATCCTTGATCGCATCGGCATTTCGATTCAAACCCACATAACATTTTGCTCGTTTTTCCAACGCTTCAACTGATTGAGGATAGCGCTCGATAATGAGGCTCAAGCGCTCTTCTGCATCTTTCCAACGTTTCAGCGTGACTAGAACTCGGCCACAATTGAGAATGTCCTTCATCTCCAACTGATCGCGGCATTGCTTGCGTTTTACACAGTCAGCAATAGCTCGCTCTCGTGCTACTGCAGCGGCAGGAAGGTTGTTCGCCTTCTCATAATTCAGAGCAATGGCGCGATTGGCAAGCAACATCTCATGAGGGTGACGTGCAAGTTTCAAGCGCCTCTCCAGGCACTCAACAGCTTGCCCGTACTTCTTCTCCATTTGATAAACCTCGGCAAGCAGAGAAAGCGCGGTCATGTGATTGGGGTTGACCTTCAAAACCTTTCGGTAGTCATTGGCGGCGGCAGACATTTTGCCTTCGTCGCGCATTGCCCTGCCGTGAAACATCATCGCCTGAACGTCGTTGGGAAGCGCCTTGAGACAAGCATCCGCGACTTGAATAGTCTGCGCTTGATTTAATTTAGCGATAGCAAAGTCGTATTTAGCTTCCCAAACAGGCAGGCTCATGCCCAGTTTTTCAGCCTCTTTCAGTGCAGCGGCAGCTTCCTTTTCAGTTCCCAATTGCTGAAGGATAAGGGCTTGAATAGCGCGGCAGCGCGCATCTTTCGGATGTTCCGCAACGATGCGATTAATTCTGTACTGCGCCTCCCGATGGGCGCCCAAGCCATAGAGCCCATAGACGTACGAGGTCTGGATGTGCACATCATCAGGCGCCAGCCTTTCTGCGCCCTGGAATTCTTTCATGGCATATTTCATGTTGCGCAAATCCTGATCGCTGAAGCCGAAGCATTCCAGTGCCTGCGCTGACTTCGTCAATTCAGGATGCATAAGCTTCATTTGATTGACGGCTTCGTAGTCGCCGTTTTTGCTCAGTCGCTGCACTTCTTTGACGAGAGACTGAAAAGGCTGATTATGACCGCCTTCACTTATTCCTTTGCAGAATGACTTTGTTTGCGCAAACGAAAGCGCAAGGAAAAACGCAAGCACGAGAGTAGTGCCGGCAGAAAGAGAATCAGCATAAAGACGACGCATGTCGTCGCCCCTACAAACCGCGATTGCGATCCATGAACTCACGAGGATTCCAGGATGGCGAAATACAACCTACGTGCTCATAAACACTCCTGGGATTGTCCGTTTGCACGAGCGCTAGAAGACGCTTTCCCGAAATCAAAAAACGGCGGGAATTGGTTTCGATGGTGTCCAAAACTGCCTGTGCGCGATCCGGCATGGCTGCAAAAAACTTGTCGAAATGCAAGAGAGCGATTGCAAGACCCCCCTCCGAATCAATTTCCAACTCGCCAAGGCAATCTCTAAATGCATTCATGTTGCTGCCGTAATAGCTTGGAAAACCAAGTATGCGCTTCACATCATCATGGAAAGAGTCTTCAGTGCGCCAACTTCCGGCGTCCAACCCCCTCACCTTGTAATGATGCTCCCTCAACCACTGGCAATCTTCCTGCAGAATGTCCTGGCTATAATACAGCGTGACAGCGCCATTCTGGAGCAACTGATAGTCCAGGCGGTCCCAAACATCTACCGCGTCAGTGAAACTTGCCAACGAAGCACCCTCACCAAGTAAAAGATTCATTCGATTCAAACGATACTAGCAGAAAAGTATCGCACACAGATCGCTCTTATGACCGTCAATAGGTGTAGTTGCGAAGATAAGGTCTGCCGATGTGAGGGCTTTTCACAAACTTAGAGTTCGATAAGCCAAACCTTCCCACGGCGAAAGGTTTTGCCATCTCGACACGCGGTTTTGCCTTGACGAAAAGCGACTTACCGTCGGCAACCTTTATCTCATCCCAGACATGCCTCTTAATCAGGTTGTCGTTTTTGTCGCAAGCATCCATCATCAGCTGGTAACTTCCACCAGGAAGCCAGATCTTCATCAGGTCGCAGCAAACCCAGCCTTTATAGGTAGATCCGTTTTTCCCCTCGCGCTTTTGGAAAGCATAGAAGTGAACCTGATTACACTTTATCTTCGGTCTTGTTGCAGTGATTAGCGACTTGTACGGCAGTTTGACGACAATGTCTTTCTCGCAGCCGGGAGGTAAAGACAGCCATTGTCTTACCGCCACCGTGCCATCCGTCACGACCAACTTTCTATAGCAATCTTCGATGTTCCATATGATTGTGCGACCATCGCTATCAGTGCTGTAAACGACAGTTTCGTCTTCGTGCGGCAGCCTCACTAAATATGCCGCCGCATTCTCGATCGGCTTGCCGCTGCCTGCTGCCACGACCCTGATTTTGATGTGTCGCTGCCCCTGCAAAAACAACGGATCCGGTCTTACCCCTGTTGATATCCGCTGCGGACTTCCTTGCGGAGTGCCGGGAGGCTGCTCAAAGTTGGTACCGATATTCCAAACCCGCACAGCAAAAGCGGGATGCACACTGATAAGCGTGAATACAATTGCACAGATTATTGTGCAGAAGCTCAGCCGCACATAGTCCGCCTCTGGGAGCGCCGGCGGCTGGCCGGCACAAGGGCGCATACAAC
>JAYRNY010000090.1:0-5240 GCA_041911975.1 bacterium
ACCATGTCTTGAGGCTCGCGCGGGGTCAGAGTGCTGGCATTGCGCTGAAAGGTATTTACCGCCGACTCGATTTTTAGCAGCACGTCGGCGTTATTTGTGTTGCCCAGCCCGCCTTTTCCTGTTTTTGCAGGATTGTGAGCAGATGCCCAGAGCCCCTGACAGACAAAAGCCGTAGCATAAACAAGCAATGCCCCCAGGCAGGCCTGTTTTATCTTCTCCTTAGTAAGCAGGCTGGCGCCAATCAGCAACATAAAGCCGAACAGCCAGAGATAATTCGAATCCGGCAAGGCGTCCCTCCCTCAACCCAACCAGTTTAGCGCAGTCGGGCAAAAGAGATTGTCCTGCATAGAGGCGCTTACTCGCCGCCCATGCCGCCGCCGTCACCGCCGAAGAAGGTCTGTCCGTATTCGCCCAATTCGCCAAATCCGCTGAACTCTCCGAAGTCGCCGGCGCCGTCGAAACCGCCGAATTCCAGCCCTGTGTCATGGAGGAAGTCGTTGGTGTCTCTGTCGTTAAACATATACGGGTCAGACTGGGGAATCTGATCGGCATAATAACCCCAGGGAAAGCCCTTCTGCAGCTTGCGACGCAGCAGCCAGCGGGGAGCGCGCGCAAAGCCCAGCCCCATAGCCACTGTGGCTATGAACAAGACCTCGAAGACCAGTATGTTGCCCCACTGCATGGTTTTAAGCCGCCAAACTTACTTTTGAGACGTTAAGCCTCGCGGGCCTTTTACGCCGAGCTTCACTCAGCTTAAATTCTGAAGCTGAGCAATCCGGAAGTCAACAGACTCAGTGGGAAAACTACTATGCAATTTAACGAATCGGCAAATTGAGGGTCTGAAATCTCTATTCAGCTCACTCTGACTCGGTAAGCAGCGCGATTTTCTGTGACCCGACGGAGCTAATTGACATGCGCGGTCCTTGAGTGCGCTTGAAACCGTCAATGTAGCGCCTGAGAGCCTCTCTAATCAAATCGGAGCGAGTGCGGTGCTCAACTTGAGCGACACTGTCAATCTGCTCCAGCAATCCGGGAGGAAGCGCCACAAGTACTTTCTTTGGCATGCCAGATCCTTTTTAAATATCTGAGTGGGGTAGAAAAAGTTACGAAACCACGAACGCGAAATAGACGTACGCAAGGACCACCGTCTATGCTTGTTGCGAGGTGGGTTCCGTCAATAAATGTATTACACTGCGAGAAGTTTTGGAATGCCTCAAACGCCACAAATTCACGAGACCATACTGAATTTAGTTAAAAGCTTTCTTGGAATGGCGAAAACCGAGGCACATCAAGAACTGCATATCATGCGGGTTTACATGAGAGCCCCAAAAGTTTATCTTCCCGGGTTACACGATGCGCAAAAGAAAGAAAGTATCACTCCCTAACACACCCTCTAAGATATCCAGTATTCATGCGGGTTCTTTGCGATAACCATGATGAAGACAAAATGACTACAGGTCCAAGCGAATCTTCAAGAAAATTGACAGCCAATGTAAAAGCAGCTGGCTGTGCGGCAAAGATTAGTTCTCTCGAGCTAAAGCAAGTGCTCAGCTCGATTCCCAGGCAAGAAAGACAGGATTGCCCAGAACTGCTCACCAGCCTAGATAATTTCGAAGATGCCGCTGTTTACAAAATTACAGAAGATATTGCAATTATCGAAACAGTAGACTTTTTCCCCCCTGTAGTAGACGATCCCTTCCTCTTTGGGCGCATTGCGGCTGTTAATGCGCTATCCGACGTATACGCGATGGGAGGAAGACCTCTAATCGCCCTCAACATACTATGTTTTCCGACCTGCGATTACCCTCTTTCTGTAGTAGAAGAAATATTGAAAGGTGGACACGCAGCCTGCGCAGAAGCCGGCGTCGTAATCGCAGGCGGACATTCAATTCAAGGTCCGGAGCCGGTTTACGGACTGGCCGTTACAGGCTCGGTAAAGCCGTCAGCAATACTCACCAATGGCGGTGCAAAAGACGGAGAGGTTCTTTTGCTCACAAAACCTCTTGGCACTGGCGTCATGCTTCTCGGTTTGAAAGGCGAAACAATTTCCGACCTGGAGCGAAAACAGCTCATTGACTCGCTCACTCTCTTAAACGGAAAAGCTCTCCAGATTGCAAAGAAATACGAGCCCAGTGCCGCCACAGACATTACGGGTTTCGGACTTTTCGGCCATGTCAGCGAGATGGCCATAGCAAGCGGTCTGGCCGCGTACTTATATATAGATGAGCTGCCCTTTTTAAGCGGAGCCATTGCCCTTGCCAGCCAGGGCTTCGTGCCGGCCGGTGCTTATTCCAATAGAAAAACATTCGGCTCGGCGGTTATCAATCTAGACAAAATAGACACAGCTGTTCAAGATTTGCTATTCGATCCGCAAACTTCAGGCGGACTGATGTTCTCTCTTAAAGAAGAGCCGGCCATGCGCCTTCTAGCTGAACTCACCGAAGCCGGATTGACGGCAAACATTGTGGGCGGATGGCAACCCGGAGAGGCCGGCACAATCGAGGTGAAAAAATGAGTGCTGAAGGAAAAGATATTGATGTGATTTCAGAAAAGCTCGATCTAAGAGGATTGATGTGCCCAGAGCCCGTGCTGCGCACCAAGAAGATACTCGATGCAAAGCCTGAAGGCGCTATCGAAGTGCTTGTCGACAGCGACATAAACGTAATGAATTTGACGCGCCTGGCCAATTCGCTCGGTCTTTCACTTTCGGCCATAGAAAATGAAGATGGCTATCAGGTTCTAATCGGCGCTCGAGGAAAGGAGCATTCTCACTCCACTCAAAATCAAGCTCTGCCTTCAAAATCGGCATCTCCAGCCAGGTCTGGCCAGGGCGCGGACGAGAAGAGAGCGGTCGTATTCATATCCAAAGACACTTTCGGCGAAGGAGATAGAGACTTCAGCGTAAATTTGATCAATGTCTTTTTGCAAACCATTCTTCAGGCAGGTCACAAACCGCAAGCAATCTTGCTGGCCAACACGGGAGTGCGCCTCCTCGATCCTGATTCGTCAGTGATGAAAGTGCTTTCAGACTTCAAAGAAGCAGGTGTAGCCGTATTAGCTTGCGGGCTTTGTGTGGAGTTTTATGGTCTCAAAGACAAAATTCCAAAAGAGCAGATCACCAACATGTATGCCATCTGCGAGTATTTGTTCTCGGCAGACAAATTGATCTCCCCCTGAAAGACATAGACCTCTTAATTGCCGTCCCAGTCCGGCTGCCAGACCTTCAGCACCAGAAAGATTGCCAGCAGCGAAAAGGCCACCAGGCCGATTATTACTGCGATGGAAGCAGTATGAAACATGCCGACAAGATTGGCGATAGCTTCCATAAGCTCACCTTAGGAAAAATGAGAGGTCACACTGAGAATATAAAAGAGTCTGCGAGAATATACAAAATACAGTCTAAGTCTAACCCCAGATTTCGGCAAAAGATAGCCGTCCGGCGCATGATTTCATGTGAAAGCAGCGATTCAGACTACGGTTTTCACCAATAAAGACAGCTCGTCTTTGCTGGGCAGCGCTTCCCAGGCGGTCATCGAGCGAGTTGAAAGAGCCCCGACCGCATTGCCTACAGTGAGCACTCGCCGCCAATCCGCCTCTTTCAGTTCGCTGAAAAACGGCTCTTTGCCTTTCTTAGGCGCCGAAACATTGAGCAGTTCAGAGATCATACCGGCAATAAAAGCGTCACCTGCACCCAGCTCGGAGACGGAGTCCGCCTTTAAAGCCGGCTGAAAGACATCTTTTCCGTAACCGGAAATCAACAGGCTACCGTATTCGCCCAGTGTGACTATCAAGTTCGGGCTGTGATCGGCACTCTGCAAAAAACCGGACAGCTTTTTGCCCAGTGCAACTACTTCCTTAGACGCCGAAGATTTCCCGGCATCAAGAGGATCAATAATGGTCGCCGCCAACGGCTTATTGGGAGTCACTCCCGCCTGTCCTGTGCTTTTGTGCTCACTTTTGCTTTCCTGGGCAAGAGCATCGGCCCAGAATTCCAGCTCGCTCAAATTCACTTTTACGATGTCGGCAGTTTTCAGCGCAGTAAGGGCGAATTCTCTTGCTTCTCTGTCTTCGCCTGTAGGAAATCCGGCATCGAAGGAAATCGGCACGCCGAGCTCCTTCGCGATCTTGAATGCCTTAATGACGGCATGGCGTCTGGGAGCGATCGTTAGAGAAATTCCTGTAGCATGCAAAAACTCGGCCCCTTCGATAGACTTTTCGGTCACCTCGCTTTCTGTCAAAAGATGGCTTGCATTCGGGCGCGGCCAGTTGAAAAAGCTGTACTCCTCGCGCTCATGGCGAAAGACATAGCACTGCGCGGTGGGACTGCCGTGATCGACTACAAGATCGCTTAGATCGACTTTTTCCTTTTGCAAAACACCGTCGAGATACTTACCGTGGGGATCATCACCGCGTTTTCCAATCAAACGAACATCGACGCCCAGACGCGCCAGGCCGATTGCCACGTTCGATGCATTGCCCCCCAGCGAGCGTACAAAATCTCTGGCATCTGTAAAGTCCGTACCGACTTCTGTAGAAATCCAGTCGACTACAACTTCGCCGATTGTGACCACGGACATTGACTTTTAACCTGCTTCTCAATCAGGCCTTAAGCCATGACCTTCTTGTGCTGGCTGATGACGTTCGGATAGATCTCGAAAGCCGGCTTGATTACCGGCAGAAGCTGCAAGGCTTTGGCGACGGGACCACGAGCCATGATTTTGCCGCTGACAATGGCAAAAGGAACGTTTACGTTGCCCAGCCAGAAATCATGAGCGACATCGGCCTTCATGGCCATCTCGACCATAGGCTTGAGCGGATGTTTGCCCACCAGAACTTTCATTTCTTTGCCGTCCGAACAGTCCACTGTTACCCGGCCTTCAGGTTCGCGATATTGAAACTGCACGATCAATTTTGACTGCAGAAGCTTTTGAGACATGTCAGGGTCTCTGCCGATGCGCGCCCAAAGTTCATTCATCACCTGGTGAAGCTCGTCAGTATTTGCGAAAAACTGCATCAATACGCCCTCTCGTATAACCCTTTAATATCTTCGGGTGAACACTCTTTTGGATTGAACATTATTGCAGGATCCGAGCCCGTTAAAAAGGCTAGTTCTTCAATGTCGTCACTGCCCAGTTCGGGAACCCCGGCATCGCGAAGCCGCCTGGGCAAACCGCAATCGGTGCAGAGACTTTCGATCGCTTCCACGAGCTCTTTTGCAGCCAGCGAATCTTTTTGAGACC
>JAYRNY010000091.1:0-2127 GCA_041911975.1 bacterium
CGAAGAGCAGCACGCAGAGCTTTCGGTCGAGCTTTTTTCAGCTGCGGGCGAGCCTGGTTCAGTATCTCCTCATAGCGAACACCGGATGGACACGCGGTCTGGCAACCCAGGCAGCCAAGGCACGATTCGATGTGCTCAGCCGCTTCGCCGTTAAACGGTATATCGCCTCTCTCGACGAGAGACAATAGGTAAATGCGCCCGCGCGGCGACTCCGACTCGCGCCCGGTCGCCAGATAAGTCGGGCAGGCAGGCAGACAAAGCCCGCAATGAATGCACGCAGAAAGCAATTCGGCATCAAGCTTGCCGGTCAAAGGAGAAATTAAAGGGCTATCGGGTAATTCCAATCAGCGTCACCAGGTAACCAACGGATTGAGGATTCTCTTCTTATCGAATTGCACTTTTAGGGAGCGAACGATCGCCTGGTTGCTGCTTCCTTCCTCTGTAATGCCGACACGCTCGACTTTGCGCTCCAACTCCTGGTTGGCATATGCGGCAGCAAGTGACAGTCCCGCCTCCTCCAGTGCAAGCCGCAGGTGCTCGAGAACGGTGTTTTTCTCTTGAGCAGAAACGCAACAGATGAGGAAGCGCCCTGTGCCCGGGCGAATTTTGATCTCGGTCCGGCCGGAGATCGTTTCCATTGCCTCAGACAGAAGAATTCGCATCTGGGAAACTGAAGCCGCAAATTCAATTGCATGCTCGTTAGCCTTGCAATGTTGCAGAAGTTGCTCTTCATGCGAATCAAAATCTCTTGCGCTTTCCACCACAGAAAGGGACTTTCCGGCAGCGGACTTGAGCGGCTTAACAAGCTGATCGACAACGATCTTATGCCCGGCAAGTTGGACAAACATTTTGGCACCGCTATCTTTGGATCCGGAGATTACAAGAGTCGTGATTGGAATATCCGACTGCATGAAAGTTGACGCCTGATCCAGAAGTTCTAAAACTGACTTGGCGCCGAACTCAACTGTGTTCGTCCACTCTGGTCTTGCGTAGAGCCGGAAGTGCGCTGCAACCGGGATGCCAAAATACATACGGCCGCCGACAAAAATTTTTGTAGTATCGTATCCGGTGACGTTCTTTACTACCTTGCCGCCCGTTTTGATGGTTTTTCCATCGGTCAAAACTGCGTGCACTCCCAAAACGAGATCGCGCGGACCACCAAAAGCGTGTTCCCACAAACCACCGTCGCCGCTGTTTAAAACATCAAACAATGTGCTCTGATGATCGGCGCAAAGGGGCAAAAATTGCTTGTTTTTACCAATCAGCTCATCCACCTCGCCAATCGTCATACCCAGGCTGAGCGAAATAACCTGATCTGACTGCGAGTATTCAATAACTTCTTTGTGCTTTGCCAGCGTGACAAAACCTGTTTCTCGGTCGGCAGGATCGAAATCCGGCGGCAATTCCCTCTCGGCGCCAGGAAGCAGGTAGAGAGCATCACCTCTCTTTTTCAGCACCTCGGAAAGCTCCGCTGGTGACTGAATCTCCGCAGCCCCCTGCCTTCTCTTCGCCTTAGTGACGTTTGCTTTCAATATCTCTGACCGCGTGAATTTTTCGGATTCAAGATATTCTATCTGCTATCTTCTTCATTGCCATGAAGAATTAGGAAAGCATGACAAACAGCCAAAAATCCCTTGTATTGATTTCCGGCTACTACGGATTCGGAAACCTCGGCGACGAGGCTATTCTCGAATCAATCATTCGTGAACTGGAAAAGACGATATCCAAAGACAATATCGTCGTCCTTTCCAACGACCCTGAAAGACACAGAAAGACCTACGGAGTTGCTGCCGTCGATCGCTGGAAACTAGCTTCTCTAGTGAACCTCTTGCCAAAAGCGCGCTTGTTCATAAGCGGCGGCGGCGGCTTGTTTCAAGATACAAATTCGCCAGGTTCGACCATTTACTACGGCGGACAAATAGCCCTGGCGCGTGCTTTTGGCGCACACCCATTCATTTTTGCCCAGGGTTTCGGTCCCCTCAATTCACCAACCGGCAAGGTAGCAACGCGGTTTGCCGCCAGCCTTTCAAAAGATGTGACCGTACGCGACAGAGCATCGATGGCCATGCTGGAGAGCTGGACTGTGAAGGGTGAATTAACGGCAGACCCGGTCTGGACGCTGGATGA
>JAYRNY010000092.1:0-2629 GCA_041911975.1 bacterium
CAACTGGACACAGCCGTGCGCAGCTCTTCCTTTTCGGGCAAACACTAGCTCTTCGCTAATTCGTGCTCCACTGCTCTCCCGGGGAGAACGTAAAAGCAGCAAATTAGACGAGGATCTCTGGGTTTCCTGAAAAGGGAGAAGACTTCTCCGAAATGAATTGAGGTACTGAAAATTACTAGTGCAGTTTAGAAAGCTCGTGACTTCAGTATCAACAGCAAAAACTAAAGATATTTCTGTATTTCAAGGTATATGAGGGGTCCTTTTTCTGGCCCTCTGGCACGCTCCGCTAATTTGACCTTATTGCGACACGGTCTCAACAACTGCTGCGCTAACTAGGTCACCTTTGCAACCGGTTGCGAATCATTCCGCATTTTGGTGCCCCAAAAGAGTCCATGTTTTCGTATTTGCACCCTGGTCAGAAACCTCAGTCAGTGCGATTATCGAGCATGTGGCGAAGTATTTTCGGAGCGCCGAGGGCCGAGAAGGCAAACGGTACAAGCAGCACAAATGGACCTCTGGACAGTATTACTTTTAGTCGCGTTGATGACCGGCATTATGGGCTGGTTTGTCACGCCTTTCTGCAGCGGCATTATCTACGTCTGCATGATGCTGGACGGTGACCCCATCGACTGGGGTTTGGAAGTAGCCTTCACCCTGGCTGTTCCATTTGCGTGGGTGTTTGCTGTGATGGAGATCATCCTTTTATATCGCCTCTGATCGCTTGTTGCGAACGAAAAATCCTTATTGAGAAAATTGTCAAAATAATTCGACCCGTCCGCCGGGGTCGTTAAGCGAGTATGCTTACGTAAAACTGTCTCTGGCTGGACGATGGTCGCAACTTTTACCGCGGAAGAAATCCTGGAAATAACCACTGGGCGCCTGGCTCAGGGCATGATGCCGGATGAAAATGAAGCAGCCGAGCTGTGCATCGACACCAGAGAGATCAAGGAAGGCGCATGGTTTGTGGCTTTGCGCGGTGATCGCTTCGACGGACACGACTTTCTCGGCGATGCGTTCAGTGCCGGAGCGCTTGGTTGCATCGTCAGCGAGCGCGGCAGCTACCCTATCGCGAGCTCGTCATTTCCGCTTATCGCAGTAGATGACACTCTGATGGCACTCAAGAGTCTGGCGCGAAACTGGCGCCGCAGGCTCAGTCCTACCGTTATTGCAATCACCGGTACGAAACAGCAGCCCTTCGGTATTGTCACTCAGCTGATGGCCAGGGTGATGAGTTCAAGCCTTGGCGAACAATTGCACTTTTTGCCACCAACTGCGGTGCTACCGGCCGGAGAGGCGCTGACCTGCCTCTTGTCCATGGATGAAACATCGCGCTACTGCCTGTTCGAGCTGACACCGCGCTCGATTGAAGAACTTTCGCTGTTTTGCTCAGCGCTATCTCCCAATATCCTCATCATCACCAATGAAGGTTATCGCGATTTCAATATAGAAGCGCTCGGCGAGGTGCTTGCGAATATGGACACGCGCAAGCGGTTGGCAATTGTAGAGGAGCCGCCTGGTTCGGAATTGCAGAAGTTTGCAACGGTATTTCCGGGACGATTTGAAGTTTTTTCCGAGTTGCAATCTAATCCAATAGTTGCCGGTGCGTTCGCGGAAAACCGTGAATTTGCCCAGCATCTCTGGTGCGTTTTCACAGCAGCGCGCGAAATTGGCCTGGACGAAGCAGAAGTGCTCTCTCTGCTGTCAATGACTGCTTCGTAGGTGGCGTAATTTTGTTATTAAGCGCTCCGGGCTCAGCTGCGCTTCGCCCTCCGCGCGCATCCAATATTCGCTTCGGCCGCCTCTTCGGCGCCCTGCGCTCATCTGTCGGTAGATTGGGTCATTCGAACTACGCGTTTTGCTGGGTGAGCAAGCGGCGGTTGCGCGATGCGAACAAATAGCACTGCTTTGTAATCCACATCGTGCCAGGCAAGATGTAGACAACAGCAGCCAATTTGCCGAGCGGCAAGTGCTTCAAAATGAGCGGAATGGCTTCAGGACCCGACCAACGGAAGCCTTCCTCATCGATGAGCATGAGGCTCCATGGGGAGCTATCCAGCTCGCTGGTCAACCGCTGTGCAGCTGGATTTCTCGAATCTCTGTCGACAAAGGTAAATACATTCTCGCGATCCCACCACTTCACCAGCGAGCTGAAATTGCGCACCATGGCGCATCTTTCGTCGCAGACGATAGTAAAAGACGACACAGTTACTGGGCTTTGAATGGCTACGCTTTCCATTGCATGCTCGCCTTTCTTGAAATGAGTCTTTTACGGGATTCTTGAGTCTGAGCTCTTGATGAGTAGATTTGAGTTGCTTAATTTTAGCAGAGCCAAGAGCATATTTGATAGCAATTTTGGAGAAATATTTTTTGCTTCTACAATTGAAGGGCTCACGAAAAGGCTGATGCCATGCGGGCTTTCAAGGGGTGCCCCAAAATAATAGCGGTGTTTGCGCTTGACTACCGTGTACGATCAGCCACAAATCTTGAACTTTGCAAACCTATACTGTATAAGCGTTTTCTATTTGCTGTTTTTTAGCCGCGTGATACCTTGTTGGCAGGGAAATTATCGGCGCAAGACGCGCCTGACGCATGAGAGTTCCCGCACACGGAGCGAATGCCATGAAAACTG
>JAYRNY010000093.1:0-2331 GCA_041911975.1 bacterium
GAGCACACCAAAACCACCGAAGGTGCCCAAGAATGCCAAAACCATATGAGCGGAGACAACTGAGCATAGTGAAACTTCATACTGGAAGGCTCGGAAGATAGAGTGTTGACCGAAGGGGCTAGTGCCATGGAAAAGTTTCCTCACAACCAATCCATGGCACTAGAGCCCCTTGAAGGTGAATGGATAAATGAAAAGATACCGAAATCAAAGAGGAAACATCCTGCTGCTCATGCTGGCGTGCGTTTGCCTGATAGTAGTACCGCTGGTGCTCTTGGCTTCGCAAGGTGGGCTCTATGCCATCGATCGAGATCGCGCAAAAAATGCAGTGGAGGCGGCAGCACTCCTGGCAGCCAATGACCTCTCGAAAGTAATTATCGATGACCCACAGTTCGGATATGTTTCACTCAGCAACTATCCTCCCAACGGACAAGGAACCTTGGCACCGGATGGAGAACCACTACCGGTAACGAGCATCAACACGCTTACGGGGACTATCCGACAGATTGCAATTCTCGGACACGAGATTCAGAATGAGACAATCAGCGAACTGGCAGACGACGACCGTGACTCGCTCGAGTCGACAATCTATGATCTGAACTCGGCTCTGGCAACGTCTTTAAGATCCGTAGAAAAGAAAAGTTCGCAAGATGAATTGAAAGACCATAAGGGAGATAAGATAAACATAGAAAAAGACGTTTCCGACTTTCTGAAGGCGCATCTTCCGCCCAGTTTGAAATTGGAATCAGTAGAAATGGACAACGGGTGGCTAGCGTCTGCGGCGCAGTCATCAGTTGCACTGCCCGACCCTCAAGAGTTCTCCCACACCACAAAAAATGAGCAGGTCGCCAAAGAATATCGTGCATTTGTCGATGTCCCGCTCAAAGATAAATCATTCACCTTCGCGGGATTGGGCAAGGCATCTGCGCTGGTCAGCACAAAAGACTTTCGCCCGGCCGATGACAAGCATATAAATTCAATCGTTCGAGTCAAGGCGACATTCGCGCGAAACAACTCGTTTAAACAAGTGTTGCCTTTCGGCGTGGAAGCGCCGGATAAGATTGAAATTGCCGCAACGGCACAACCTTATTTGATGGAAGATAATGGACCGGCAGGAGTAATGCGACTGCGCTTCTGCGGCGCATCTGTAGGCGGTCTTCACACATGGAACGACTTTCTTCAAAGCGACAACTTCCACGATAGGCAGATCATGACCTACCAGGCAATCGGTGGTGATTACCCAGTTGATCCGCTCGCAAAAATGCGGCCGAGCAAAGTAGACAGCGCCGATGATACGTCTCAGCAATTTGCCGAGCACTTGTACTATTGGCTAAGAAATGGACATCTACGCCCGCGACTGGGTTCAGTCATGGATATGCTGAGCCAGCGATTCCAGGGACGTCCATACGAAATTTATGCCTATGAATTCAACAACAATGGCAACATCTCCAGGCGAATAATCGCCAAAGATCCATTTCCGCCAGGAGTGACATCTGAGGCACAAGTTTCCACCACAATAGACACCAGCACTACAGCCGGTATCAATCCGATCATAATCTTTAGAAACAATGTAAAGCGACTGGGAACGCAAAGCGGAGGCAAACATGCCGGACAACCGATTTCCGGCTCCCCCCTCAACTGGTGTGAACTGGCCGAATACGGCGGTGACGATTTCATCGCTGGGTCAGTGCGCAAAGGCAAATTTGCAACCGGATTGCTGTTGCAAAATCCTTCTGATGCAAATTCAGGATTCGTTACTTTTGACGGTAAAGCTTCCGGCTTACAACCGAGAAGAAGTTTTTACAGCGGAGGTCTGGCGGTGGACATAGAGATTGGCGGACTTCAGCAGCCAAAGCAGCAACTGTCGCAAGATACCATCAGCTTGATCAAACGCGGACGAGGCGGCTATCGTCCCACCCAATAAGTTTCCTGATGGCACGGCAAAAGAGGGAGGGGCACTTTGCCTCCCTCTTTTTGCAGGCTCTCATTGTATGCAACCAATAAATGCGAGGGAGCATGCAATGCGTCTCTACACTGATTAATGGATGGACGACGCATGGCATCGCCCCTACAGTCCAGATAGACGCTTCAAACTTCCACACTCCAGATTCCAAAATTCATGAGGTTTGACCTTATTGGCGAAATATCTGTCGTGCGTAACGACAATCATGGCTCCCTGGTATCCATCGAGAGCCTTCTCCAGTGCCTCGATTGCAGGAATATCCAGATGGTTGGTCGGTTCTTCCAAAAGCAGCAAGTCCGGACTCTCAATCATGCAAGAGGCAAGATGCAATTTGAATGTACACAATGCCAGTCAAGCACGACCTAAACTAA
>JAYRNY010000094.1:0-4034 GCA_041911975.1 bacterium
ATTTATGGTGACAAGCGTGATAATTACAGGCGTTTTCGCAGCCTCGATGCGGTATGCGTAAATCGGCTTCTCTATACGCCCACCGATCTTGAAGCTCGCCCGATAGAGCCTGTGCAGTCCGGCAACGTCAACAAATCATTCACTCTGGACAGTCCGGGTGTCGGACAGCAGAAACTTCAGGGCGAAGGTCTGCGCATCAATCTGGTGCTTCTTCAACCTTCAAATTACAGCGTATACAGGCAGTCTACAGGCAATGAGCAGCCAACCGAGCGGGTGCTTGCACCTGAGGATTTCCCTTTGCTCATGCGCGTCGGCAATACCGATGAGATCACTGCGAGCAAATACATCGTCGCTCATTCATTGACCTGTACGTCTGCTCGCATTCCACCGTATAGAGAAGCCACTCATGCGCGCATAATTCTTACCGGTGATGTGCGCAGCCTGACCGGTAAAGGCGCTGCCGGCATTGCTGTGACGACTGCCGCAGATACGGATCTTGCCTGGCTTTTGGCGCGCCTGCCCTATTCTATAAAAGCACCCAAAGAATGGAAGTCTTTTACCATAAGCGATTTGGTTCCACTGGATGCCTTCAAGGGACGGGCGACGCAAGTTGGCATAGGCATATATCCAGGACCCTGGTCTGAAGTGATGGGACTGGGCCCCTCTGTGTCCGGTGAGCCGGTCTTTCTGAAGAACCTGCGCCTTCGCATAGAGCCGGTGGCATCGTTGGACCTGCATGGATCGAAGCTGTTGGTCTATTAAGCCGGAACCTGTTTCACCAACACTAAAGAACGAAATTAGCAGAAACGCCAGGCATCGCCCACACGCATCTTCTTATGCGTGGCGTCTGTGCTGCCAGCCGTTCAGGTGAGCATGGCGCATGCAGCTTTCGTCTTTCGAGTGCATTCTCAAAAGTTCCAGTCCGGTGATTTCCACTTCGAATTTGCCCAGTCTGTGGCATTCGGATTGGAAAGCAAGGATATTCGACGCGCTCGTGTGATCGACCAGACCAACAGACGGTGCGAAGATCAGTTGTACTTTGGTGCAATTGCCTGGAATCTTGTCCAGTTCTTTTTGCACGTGCAAAGCATTGAAGCAAACGACCGGTCCGTTGAAGCGGATTTTGTGCACGCCGCCTTGAGTATCGTGCATGGTGACTGGATTACGGAACAGTTTTACAAATTCCACCCAGAATGTTTTTGCCTTCACCGGACCATGACCATGGTGTCTTTCCAGTGTGCTTTGCAATGAATAGACCCAGGCCAGAAGCAGTTTTGCAATCATGCCGTAGATCAAGCCCCAGAGTAGATCCGTGTAAAGTGTTACGGCGATTGTAGAGGCGAAGAGGAACAGTTGTTCTTTGCCGACTGAAGCTGCATATAACCACTTCTTTGGTTCACAAAGCTTGTAGCCGATGTGAATAAGAACCGCAGCCAGAGCAGAAAGAGGAATCATGTTGATGTATTCGCGGGCTACCAACAGATAGCAGATCAGAAAGACTGCGTTGTAGAAGTTTGCCCACAGTGTCTTGCCGCCGGACAAGATGTTGGTTGTGCTCTTGATGCCGCCGGGGATGATGGTCAGACCGCCTGCCAGGCTGGAGCAGATGTTGGACATGCCCATGGCGAAGAGGGTGCGGTCCGGATTGGACTTTCTGTGATATGGATCGATTCTGTCGACGGCCATGATGGTGGCGAGAGATTCAAATCCGTCGATCAATGTGAGTGTGAGAACGCAGCCGGCGATTGTCCACCACATGCTGGGATCGGCGAAAAGACCGACGAAGTTGGGCATTACGATGCCATGCTTGAGCGGATCGGCAGGAATATTGATCAGGAACTTGGCATCCAGATGCATGACCTGACCGAGGATGGCGCCGACGGTGACTGCTATCAATTGCGGAGGCACCATGCGCAGTTTCGTTTTGGCCAAAAGTTTTGGAAAGGAGAACAGAATGAGCAGGCATATTACGCCGATGAACAGGACCGTCGCATTGGATTGCATCAGGTTGGAGGGCGTTTCGGCAATTAGTCCGAAGAACTCGTGTGCATGACCTTTGTGCCCGACCAGAGCAGGAATTTGCTTGGCGATGATCATCAAACCAATCGATGCCAGCATTGCTTCTACTGCAATGACAGGGAACATGGCGCTGAATCTTGCTGCTTTAAGATGGCTGAGAATCAGTTGAACGCAACCGGCCATTGTTATGACACCGAGTACGAGTGCATAGCCGGCTTCCGCATTGCCTTTGCCAAGTACCATTATTGCGCACATTACGGCAGGCGCGAGACCAGCTGCCGGTCCGCTAATTGTGCAGTAAGCGCCGCCCAGAAATGGAAAGATGAGACCAGCAATGATGGACGAGATCAGCCCACAGACAGGCGGCGCTCCCGAAGCGATCGCAATACCCAGAGATAGAGGCACCGACACAAGAGATACAATCATCCCCGCGACAATGTCGTGTCTCCAGTGTCTTAGACCCTTAATGCCGTTTTCCGGCTTTTCCATGCTGGATTGGGTCTTGGGAGTTACCCTGGTGACTGTTAGTTCCATATTCATTGATTCCAACGCAAATTGAGGGAAGCCATCCTGATTTGATGGCTCTGCACTTAGGTATTACTTTCAGGAGGAGCAAGCCTATAGCCGGGCTTGGTTCATGGATAAGTTAACAGCGAGATGTTGTTAACTTGTGATCGCGATGTGATGATTTTGTGATCGGAAAAAAAACTTCCCGTGGAAACCCCACTGAAGCCCCAGAATCGGGTCCTATCAAACGTGATCAAGCCAGGGGAATGGTCACTTTGAAGGTGCTGCCGCGGCCGACTTCACTTGTTACCGTAATATTTCCTTTGTGAGATTCTACTACCGCTTTCACGATGGAAAGCCCAAGACCCGCGCCACCGGCGGCTCTTGCTCTTGCTTTGTCAACCCTGTAGAAACGATCAAATATATGGTTGATACTTTCCGGCGGAATGCCGATGCCCGTATCGCTCACTTTTATGGCCAGGTTGCGTCCTTCGACTTCTGACCAAATAATTATCGTTCCGCCCTCATCTGTGTAACGAAGTGCGTTACTTGCCAAGTTCGTGACCATCCTTCTGAGGAATTCCAGGTTGCCCATTACCTCCAATTCAGAGACGGAACCGAGCTTGAATTGGATATTGCGCGTTTTGGCCAGGTTTGTGAAGTCTTCGCAAACGTCCTCCAGAAGTTTCTTGACGCTCACCGGCGCAATCACATAGTGAGAGATTGGATTTTCCACCCGGGCAAGAAATATCAAATCGGACGCCAGCTCGCTCATGCGGGCGCTGGCTTTGGCGATGATTTCGGTGAGGTCTTCTTTGACGTTGTTCTCGCGCAAAATCTCGGTCAGCGCCTCCAGGCTGGCCTCTATGATGGCAATCGGTGTATTCAATTCGTGACCGGCGTCCGCCACGAAACGCCGCGTCAGTTGCATGGCCTGTTCTGCAGGTTTGAGTGCCAAGCCGGAAAAGAGATAGCCGGCAATCGCCACGAGGGCGCCGAGAAACGGCATTGCCACGATTGTTGCGTAAATAGCTAACTCGCTGGCCTGATCGTTTTGTTTAGTGGATACTTGAACTTGCAGGAAGCCAACCGGCTTTCCGTTGCTCATTATTTTTTCGTTGAGCGATCTGACTGTCTTTCTGGCGTGCTGATCGCGCTCTTCCAGGCGACCGGCAGCCAGCCTTTCGATGCCGTCGTTGCCATACTTCTCCAAGAGTTTTTTGTCATTGTCGAAAACTTGAATGCTGGCAGTGACCATGGAATTGGCTTCATTAGCCCGTTTTGCCCAGTCCTGCAAGGTGGGTGCACCGTTTTCCACTTTTATAGATGGTCTGATTTCCGAGACGAGATCAGCCAATAGTGCTTCATTCGAGCGCACCAGGCTGACTGAAAAGAGCACGTAAAACGCAGTGGCGCCAATCAGGTGCAATATGAGGACCAGGCACATAAAGTAAAGCGCTAGCTTTACCCGCATTTGGTTAAGCATGGCTAAGCATCTTCGATTCCCA
>JAYRNY010000095.1:0-5556 GCA_041911975.1 bacterium
CAGTCATAGCGAGCGAATTCAGAACCAAGTTCTCTCAAAGCATCTCGAACATCATTTCTGGTGACGCCATCGTTTTCAAAACCGATTTCATCGTTTGAGTAATCTTCGATATCGGTGACACTATCCTTGAGAAGTTTGAGAACTCTCTCTTCGTCGGCAGAAGTGTTGCCACGGGCTTTGATATAGGCATCGATGTTTCCTCTGGTTATGAAACCATCGCCGTCGCCGTCCAGTTTGTCGAAATTGTCTTGGGCAAATGTCAAAGCGTCAATGCGAGGTCTTGCTACTTCGATGTCTTTCTTGGTGATGCCGTCGTTTTCATCGAACCACTCGTCGTTGCTTTGTTCTTCGATGTCGCTGACCTTTTTCTTCAGCGCAACAAGCTTCGCCAGATCGTCTGAAGAGAGGGTGGATTTGTTAGCGTCAGCAAAATTCATGATTTCATCCTTGCCCAGGAATCCATCTTTGTCAGCGTCAATCTTATCGAAGTTGTCGCGGGCAAAATCAAGCGCCGGGCGCAGGTCATCAATTGCTTTGACGGTTTCGCAAACCGGCTGGCCGGAGCTCATGCGCTCGCTTCCATCGTTTTCTTTTCCGGCGCTGAGATCATTTCTGGTAATTCCGTCGTTCTCAGAACCCCATTCGTCATTACTGTATCCTTCAATATCGCTGACGTTTTTATAGAGATAGTCGAGTTTCTTAAGATCTGCCTGATTCAAATCACGATTGTCTTTGATGTATTCGAAGATTTCAGTGCCGGTGAGGTAGCCATCACCGTCAGAGTCTATCTTCTCGAAATTCTTCTGAGCGTATCCGAAAGCTCGGAATCTCGTTTGTGCATCCTCGAGATCGTCCTTGGTAATTCCATCGTTTTCCCAGCCGATTTCATCATTACAAAGATCTTCAAGCTTACCGATCTTCTCTTTTACTTTTCTAAGTGCTTCCAGCTCATCATTAGACATAGTCTTGCTGTTGTCTTTAATATATTGATCTATTTCCCAGCCTGTTATCCAGCCGTCGCCCGAGCGGTCGATCGTTTCGAAATTCTTCTGCACATAAGCGATTTCTTTTGCCCCGTCTATTGCCAGCTCGGGTAAAAGACCTGATGCTTTTAGAGCCGCCGTGGTGCTTTCAACATAGTTCTTTGGATTTACTGCCCCGGTTCCAGCGTCTGCCAGTGCTTTTTCACTGGCGTCTTTAGCAACTAAATTTTGAACATTACTAACTTCGGAAATAGAATCTGATGCCATGGTTAAATACCAGCCTCTCAAAGAAGGAGGGAGAATCGGGGGTGTATATATCTGGGGGTGACTCTAAGCTAATACAGCCCCAATTACAATTTGATGACAATCCCAAAACCCTTGCTGGGCAATTGTTTTAGCCCGACGCAAGGCGGACAAACTGCAAGGTTCGGGCAGAGTAGCAAGAATGCCATCAATCCAACCGGAAGTCTCTCCCGAAAAATTTCCCAAAAACCCCTTATCTTTTTGAAAACAGGGCATTCAACCCTCTCCCCTCCAAATTACTAGACTTCGTCGACTCACCACTTATGTGTGCCAGGCGCCCAGACCGGCAAAAGGAGCTGTCATGTTCGAAGCTGCTACCCTTGAAAAGGCAAAACCTGCAGTCCCATCGCTGGAATTGAATGGTTTCGAAGCATATATGACGCCAAAAGATTTGGAATCAGCGCTTCCAGGGTTCCGCGGAACTGCCAGCACAGCACCAAATCTGCCCGACATTGAATTGACCGACGGCAGTGGCAATCCTGTAGTCAACCAACAAAGTCGGGAGATACATCCGACGCAGGTCCGCCAGGCAGGCAATGAAAAAACCGAACCACCGAGTGCCGATACAAGAGCTGAGTCCTGGCTCGAAAGAGGATGGTCCCGGATGGGACTGCGGGAAGAGATTCTTTGCGCGGAAATTAAAAGGACGCTCGGTGTGAACTGCAGCACGTTGAAGAAGGGACAATAGTCTTCATCATCGACTGTGAATGAGCAAGGTCACCAATCAATTTCGAGGAGAACTACCTCGGTAATCCTTTCGGCATAACCTTCTGCTGGTAGGCAACCACGTCTTTTCTATCAATCGTCTCGTCGCCGTTTTTCATTTGATCGAAGTTCTTGAGCAAATATTCGATCAACGTCTGGGTCATGCCGTTCTCGACACCGGACTGGCGAGACTTGGTCAGCTCCTCTTTGCTCATGGCTCCGTCCTTAATGACAGTATCTATCAGTGTCAGGTTGCTGTCGAAAACATCGGGCAAGGTACGGCGCAATTTGAGCTCTTCATACATTTTTTGCGCAGCCTTTTTCAGCTGAGCGACATCGGGCAGATCCTTCGACTCTTTGGCGATGTCTGCCTTAAATGCTTGCTCGAAAGTTTTCTCGGCGTCGGTTTCCTCGCTCTGCCGCATTTGAATGGCGCCCAGCCTGACGCGCTCCACAAGCGGCGTGGCGCCGGCCAGTTTGAGAACATTCACGAGCGCATCGTTGCCGCCCTTAGCGATATTGCCGGCAATCGCCGCCGAGATTGCTCCCATGTCGAGGTTATTGGTCAGCTCAATTACTTTCATCTGACCCAGTTCCGCCCCTCGCAAAGCACGATTTTGCAAGCAATCTCTGACACTGCTGCTCTCTCTGTCGATGACGGCAAGAGTTGTTGCGTTTTTGGCCATGCCCGCCGCCTGATTGTTCAGCTGCTGCACCGCATCCACCAGATGCGAGCTGGGACCATAGACGAATTTGTACATATGATCGCTCAAGACCGCTGTCGCATCCACATCGGGAGGCATCAGGTCCTGGGCCGGGACCGGCTGTTTTGCAATCTTTATTTCTGGTTTGTCGGACATTGCCTGCGTTGCTCCGTGTGCCTTAATTAGAATAGGAAACGTCTGAGAAATTCTTTTTGAACTGCTTGACGCTGATCTTGATGGTGCCGCGTGTGGTTCCTTCGCTGTCACCCCATGGATTACGGATGGTGACTGTGCCGCCGTCCGGTCCATTTGGATCGAAGCCGATGACACTGTAAAAATGCGCATCATAGAAACCATCATCGGTTTTGTCGCTGAAGAAATTATTGTTGATGCCTGCTATGACCGGGCGTCTGTGTGCGCCGTTGAGGGCGGCGTTCAATTTCTCAGCAATTTCTTTTTCAGAAGAGAAGGTGAGGCTATCGTTGTCGCGTCCACGGCCGGTCAAAAGAGACATCGCTCTGCCGTGAATGATTTCGCCGCCGTCGCCGCCTTCAGCCGGAGTGTCTCCGCCGCCCATGTTTAATGGTGACCGGCTGAAGAAGTGGCTCTGGCAGTAAGCTCCGTAAGCTTTCTCGAGCACGCATGCCCAGCTTCCGTTCTTGCCGCCCTGGTTGTAGAGTCCCATTTCGGCTTCTGTGGGTGCCTTGACTGTAATCGGCTCATTAGGTGCACCAGGGAAAGTAACTGTGTAGGTGCCGTCTCCGTTGTCCTTTATCATTTTCTGGATGGACTCAGGATCCGTAGCAGCCAGGGACGCCATGGCAGCCTCGAAGTAACAATCACCAATCATGCCTTGTTTGACGGCATCCGGCTTGATGCTTTCCAGCGGATTGTCTTTGTTTGCATAAAGATCGCGAGTGCCGGTGGTTTGCGCTTCGTTGGTCCTGTTCAAAGTATTGACGATGGAAGAAACAGTATCATCGCCATAGTAATCGAGATCTTTTCTGGAGATGCCGTTGTTTTCGTCGCCGGTTTCATCATCGTGTGCTTCTTCGATGTCGCCGACATGATCTCTCAAGAACTCGAGGCTGATGCGTTCCTCGGCAGTGAGGTCTTTTCTTTCAAGGGCTTTAGTAATTTCGTCTTTAGTAAGGAAAGTGTCGCCGTCTGAATCTATTTTTTTGAAGTTATCATCCTTATCCAGAAACGCTGCCGCTCTTGCTGTCTGCTCTAGCTCCTTGGCGTTCTTCTGTCTTACTTCCTCCAGTTTTTCCAGGTCTGCCTTTGTGATCCCGTCGTTTTCGTCGCCCCATTCATCGTTGCTCAGCTCCTCTATATCACCTCGGTTCTTATAGAGGGCTGCTACGACCTGGGCATCCTTACCCTTGAACTCCTCGCTCTGCACGGCTGCAGCCAGCTCATTTTCGCTCAGATACCCGTCGCCATCCTTGTCGACTTTGTCGAAGACGCGAAGGCTCTCTTTCGTGAAATCCTCGCTCTTTACTCTTTCAGTGGTGCTGTCGTAACTGTGCTCCACGCGGGGAAGATTGGGGAGCTTTTCGGTTTGCCCGTCAGTGCCGACAGTGTTTGAGCCCAGTTCATCGAGTGCGCCTTTGAGATCGGCTTTGGTAAAACCGTCATTTTCGTCGCCCCATTCATCATTACTGTATTCTTCGAGATCTGAAACTTGCTGCTTCAGATAGTCCAGATTGGCGCGATCTTGCGCGCTCAGTCTGTCGCCGTTGGCGCGTATGTAGCCATCGACTTCTTCGGCTGTGACGAAGCCATCGCCGTTGCCGTCCAGCTTGTCATAGTTCTTTTGAGCGAATTCAATCGCTTTCATGCGTTGCTCGGCGACGTCTATATCCTGACGGGTAATGCCGTCGTTCTCGTCGCCAAACTCGTCGTCGTGCATCTCTTCGAGATCACCGATCTTGTCGCTGATTCTCTGTAAGGCAGTGACTTCTCCCGAGGTAAGAGTCTTTTCGTTGTCCTTTAGGTACTTCTCGATTTCGGTCTTAGTAATGTGATTGTCGCCGTCCTGGTCGATGAAGGCGAAGCGCTTGCGGACATAATCAAGACCCGAATCCGCACCTTTGTCTGCTTCAGGCTTAGTTTCCGGCTTGGTCTCAGGCTTTCCAGTATCAGTAGGCTTGCCGGCTTCGCCCTTTTCAGGGAACTTGATCTTCTGTCCGGGATAAATTCTGTCCGGGTTTTGAATGCCGTTGGCTTTGGCGACTTCAGCGATGGACTTCATGATTTCGCGATCACTCGGCTCTTTACCGCCGTTTGTCTGGCGCAGATGTTCCTTGCAAATCTTCCAGAGAGTGTCGCCTCTCTTCACTTCATAGACGTTTTCCGGCTGTTTGTAGCCAGGCTTAGTCGGGTTGTCGCAAGGATTTTTCGGCCTATCTGTCGGCTCTTTGCCAGGATTTGGTTTTTCAGTGGGAACGCAAGGCTTCTCTTCCTTGTTGCCGCGAGCTGATGCAGAACCCAATTCGCTCAAAGCATCGGCAAGATCGCCCTTTGTGAAGCCGTCATTCTCGTCGCCCCACTCGTCATCGTGATATTCCTCAATGTCGGAAACTTGCTTCTTGAGATACTCAAGCTTCTTCATCTCGTCAGCAGGAAAATCACCGCGAGCTTTAACATAAGCATCGATCTCATCTGCGGTTACAAAGCCGTCGCCGTTTCCGTCCAACTTATCGAAGTGATCTTTTCCGTAAGCCAGAGCATCTATACGCTCTTTGGACATCTCGATGTCTTTTCTGGTGATGCCGTCGTTCTCATCACCCCACTCGTCATTGCTCAGCTCTTCCACATCGCCGATCTTTTCCTTGAGCGCTCTCAACTTGGCGAGA
>JAYRNY010000096.1:0-6838 GCA_041911975.1 bacterium
AGCTCACCTACAGCGTTTTTTGAATGAATTCTGCTATCGATTCAACAGACGCTACACCTGGTATCAGCTTGCGTCCCGACTTCTTTCAGCCTGCGCACTTCGAACCCCAGTTCCGCATGCTGCAATATGATGAAACGCAGGATTCGGACAGACCCACTCAGCCTTGTCGTAGATTGGTGACCATGCCATACATTAATCCCATGTTGAGGCGGAAGGCTCGTGGCGTCGCCCTCACGAGAATTCAGCCTAAAATTAAGGTTGACCCTTCTTCGGCCCGGGCAAGACCTTAGTAGACAGTGTGGCGAAAGCTTTAGAGCTTAGAGAAAGTGAGGTTGGCTATGTACGGAGAGTACAAACGCAACTGGTCCACAGACGAAGTTTGGATGAACCCGGCCGTTCATGAGAATTATCCCGAGTGGAAAAAAGCTCGCGACCGGCGCAGAAAGTTTAAACCAAGCGAAGTGACATTCTTGAACCAACACGGCGATCGATTCTGCAAGGATGGAGACGGCCGGGTTACCATATTCCGCTATCGCGATATCGAGACTCTTTATTCGATCTCTTACGACGAAAGAGGAGATGTCTCCTCAATCAGCAGCTCTGCCGGATGGACTTGGACCAGACTGGATGCTGGTGCATGCCGAGGTTGGTTGATTCGCAACTATTTCGACGCCTGGCAGGTTGAAGAAAGAGAATGCGGAGAAGTTCTGGTAGATGAAGAGGGTATTAAGTGCACCGCCGGTAGTGCGGCAGTGCTGGGCTTGCCGGAACGTCCGGGCAGCTGAAGTTCGATAAATATTGATTGAAAAGAGAGCCGCCCTTACCCGGTTCTCTTTTTGTTTGCACGGACATTGCCACTAAATTGTCGTCCGGTGCTGGAGATTCATGTTTTCAAGGCGTCGAAAACGCAGTCTTAGTGGTAATCTATATAACTCGCCGGGCGGCCTGCGTGGGTTTGGTCCAGTATCTAACCCAATCCGGGGCCTCAAGGGCTCGGCGTTCACAAGTGTAGGCGCGCCTTTTTGGCCGTGTCGAAGAATTTTTTTGAATCTACATTCGAGGAATGAGCAATGGTTGCGACAGCTTTGCAGGAAACGCCACTAGCAGCGGTGCATAAAAGTCTGGGTGCCAGAATGGTCGACTTTGCCGGATGGAACATGCCGGTGCGCTATAAGTCAGACATTCTTGAGCATCAAGCGGTGCGCAACAAAGTCGGCTTGTTCGATGTTTCTCACATGGGCGAATTTCTCGTCTTAGGTGAAGATGCACATGACTTTGTTCAGTACATGGTCGCCAATGATCTAAACCGCCTCAGCCAGCCGAATATGGCGCTTTACACTCAGTTCGTCAATGAAGAGGGCGGCACGGTCGATGATCTTATTGTCTATCGAAGAGAGAACGATTTTCTCCTCGTGGTCAATGCATCGAACATGGAAAAGGACTGGAATTGGCTTCAGAAGTATGCAGGACGCTACAAGAATTTGAAGCTGAAGAACATTTCCAACGATACGGGATTGCTGGCTCTGCAAGGACCGATGGCTGTGAAGCTGCTCTCGGACCTGGTTGGCAAGGATCTGAGCGGTTTGCCGTCTTTCTCTTACTCGCAAGAAAGAGTAGGCGGTGTTGAAATAAGTTTTGGCAGAACCGGATATACAGGAGAGGACGGATTTGAAATCTTCTGCGCGACCTCCGATGCTGAGAAGCTCTGGAAGCTGCTTTTGGAAGCCGGAGAGAAGTATGGCATCGAGCCTTGCGGTTTGGGCGCGCGTGACACACTGCGCTTGGAAGCTGGACTTCCTCTGTACGGACATGAACTGGACGACCATACAGGTCCTCTGGAAGCCGGTCTTGGTTGGAGTGTAAAACTGGATAAGGGTGACTTCATCGGCCGCGATAAGTTGAAAGCGCAAAAAGAAAAAGGACTTCCCAAGCAGTGCGTGTGTTTGAGAAGCGAAGGAAAAGCGCTGCCCAGGCAAGGTTATGAAGTCTATTCAGACGGCAAGCAGGTGGGAGCCGTAACAAGCGGCTCGACTGGAATTCACGTCGGCTACCCGATTGCTTTTGCGTACATTCCTCCTGAACTGGCCAAAGAAGGCACCAAGCTGGAGATTAAGATTCGCGACAATATGGTGGTGGCGCATGTGGTGCGCCGTCCATGGTACAAGCGCGCCAAGTAAACGGTACGCAGACGGACGAGCCTAGGGCGCCCGCGAAAGGCGAGGTGGAACCGAGCCGGGAGCATTCTATTTAAGGCGTCAGGAGCGAGAGTCGGTTGCGCGCGGATGGTGATGCGAAGCAGAGCCAGGATCGCTTACGAAATATTCGGCTCTGCCGACGGACGAGCGGAGGGCGCCGGGGAGGCGTCAGGAGCGAGTGTCGGAGACGCGCGGAGGGTGATGCGCAGCAGAACCCGGAGCGCTTATAAACTGATTGATTTCCAGCGCATTCATTAGTTGAGAGACAAAATGATTGCTCTCGACTATGTCTGCTTTGATGCATTGTGCATCTTTTCGAAAAGGGTCGTGATTACGACAAGAACAGTTGTGGCTGTGCACGTGTCCGGCAGGATTCTGCCATGCATCAGAAAGCCCGAAGGCCACCAAATTGTTCACACATACCTTATTTCTAGTGCAGTTTTGCAGCGAAGGAAGCAACGAAAAGCCCGTAGGAGAAGCACAGTGTCGCCACCGAGAGAATGTCCAGAACTTTTGCCGAGATTGCGATACGCATTTTTTGAACTCACTTTCTAATCTAAGGTTTTTGACGGCCTTCTTGGCCTGTGGTTCCCTAACGGGCTGTTTCGACGAATTAGGGTGAATCCGGAAAGATTTTCCAAAATTTGAGTGAATATCTGCGCCTGCAAGGATTACAGGCGCTTTCTCGGGGTGTTAAGATCTTGCTTCCGCTATTGAAGGGGACTTTTTCGGGCGGGTGCCAAGAGCTCCTTCGATTTGCATCAAGTCGCGTTCGAACCCAAGTAAGAAAGACGGAGAATCCGCATGCTCACATATCCAGCCGAACTGAAGTACGTCAAATCACATGAATATGTGCGTGTCGAAGGCGACACGGCGACAATCGGCATTACCGCCTTTGCAGCCGACCAGTTGGGCGACGTCACTTTTGTCGAGCTTCCCAAGGTGGGTCAGTCCTTCAAGAACGAAGAGAAGTTCGGCGTTATCGAGTCGGTAAAGTCCGTCTCTGACCTGTTCATGCCGTGCGGCGGCGTGGTCACAGCCGTCAATGACAAGCTTTCTTCAGAGCCGGAGCTCGTAAACAGCGACTGCTACGGCGAAGGCTGGATGATCAAGGTGAAACTCACCAACAAGGACGAGCTGAATCAAGCTCTGTCTGCCGATGCCTATAAGGACTTCGTAGTCGAGTAGTAGGGAAATAAGTCCAGAAGCTGGATCCGGTTGCTGGACCGGGGTTTCCGCCTTGTTATAAAGTGCCCCTGAACCGTTTGTTATCAACGGTTCAGGTATGTTGCAAGTATTTCAAATAGATTATTAAGGCTTAGTGAGTTCTGCACTGCCGGTTATACATTAGTTGCAGGGCAACCCAATTCGTTGGCATTTGGGAGGAGAAATCATGCATACCTCTCTGGTAAGACGGACAATTGATCCTTTGATCGCCGCCACGGTAGCCACTTTGATGTGCGCTCTTGCAGCTAATTCGCAAATTGTGGTTTCGCAGGACAACAGCGAAAACCCGAGTCTGATGACCAAATTGCATGCGAATGAGCGTTTCGTGCCGGATGTAGTTCTCTACGAAAAGGTTCCGGTAGCGCGTCCGGCTGTTGATACAACCATCATCAACAAGCTGGTAAAGGCGCGCCAGACGACATCTACGCCCAAGAGTTTCGCCCATGTGCCTGGGCACGGCGTGCAATAGTTCGTCGAAGCGCTCAAAAAAATGTCTGTACTGGGTCTAGAGTCTAGACCGTTATTAGTTTAGATAGCTTTGCAGAATTCAAAGGGCTCGGCGATTAGTCCTGAGCGCTATGGGCTGCCATCTTTCAGGTCGTCATCCGGGACGATTGGTTTGTCTTCCTTAACTTCCGGGTCGTTCGGATCCGCGTCGTGACTGGCGCCGCCTTCTAGCTGTAGCTTGGGAGGCGGCGAATTATCGCGCAAAAGGTCCTGAGCAAGTTCGAAATAACCGGAGCCCGGTCTTATCTGCTGCAACTCTTCAATAGCGCCGGCATCGTCGCGATTGATTTCCAATTTGGTGATAGCATCGAGGTAAAGCGCTCTATTTAGCAACTCCACAGAATCCTCAGAACCGGCAATGTTGAAGAAGCCGGGCAAGGGAGTGCCTCTTAGAAGAGCTATTGCGGCACGGTAATTCTGCTGGTTGATACTCTGCTTAGCAGAATGCGTAATGTAAATCTTGAACATGCCAATGGAAAAGCCGGCCATGGCTACGAGCAATCCAACTGCCAGAATGACATCCAGGAAAAGTGGGTGTTTAAAACCGTGATGGCTTGGACTTTCTTCGACAGGCTCGTCAAGAACGGCATCAAGAATTCGAGAGACACGCTGTTGGTGCAGCTTGTCGGTTCGCTGAACGACCTTTGGTTCGTCCGAAGAGGCTGTTGACTTGTTCTGTGCCGGTTCCGATTCTTGAGCGGCTGTTTCCGGTTTGGTTTCTTCGGACTTTTCGGCAGCAGAATCTGCCGCCGTTGTTTCAGGCTTTTTCTCTTCGGTTGATGTCTCAGAAGCTTCGGCTGCTGCTTCTTCAGTTGGTTTAGATTCGGCTGGTTCTTGAGTCTCTTCTTTGGGCGCCGGATTTGTCTGCGCTTTAGAGTTGGACTTGGAATCGGCTTCTTTGCCCTTGGGTTTCTTTCCCTTGGCACCCTTTTCGTTTGAACCGCCTTTTTTGGCTTCAGCCACCTATAAACCCTCAGTGTGCTTGATTCACGGGTCCCCAGCATCCTCTAACTACCTTAGCACGACATGATAACAGAATGTTCATAAGCCTGTTATGGCAGTACTGGTAAGGGTTTGTGTCGTCTATATGTCTGATAAACAAGGGGCGGCAATCTGATGCTAAACCACTGTCACTTCAACTCGTTTGCAAGTTTGCTTAAGCGATCGCGCCGTACCTGATCGCCGGCTGCAGCAACACGTTTGTTCAGCTCGGTAATTACCTTGTCCTTGTGCCCCGTCTCGCAAAGCGTCTTGAGCGCTCGGCTCGCTTCTTTCCAGAGAGATGTCTCTTTTGCTTGCATCATTCCAGCAATGTCTTCAATCATCGCCGCATCGCCAAGCCAGCCTGCTGACTCGATTGCGGCCTGCCTGACCAGTGTCGATGAATCCTTGAATGCATTGCGAAGATGTTCTTTCATCGCCGCTTCCCTGTCACCAGAAAGCGTCAATGATTTCCCGACTGAAACCAAAGAAGAGAGCGCCTTTTGGCGCTTATCGGGAGCATAGTCCTGCGTCGCCGGCAACAAGAAATCAAACGATTGTTCCGATTTTAAATTGCCCAGAGCATTGAGAATGTGCCAGTAAGCCAGGCTTTTCTCCGGGTTGTCTTCTGCAACTGGTTGGGCACTGGTTGCTTTTGTTGCTCGATCGTTCTGACTGACCAGGCGGTTTGCAATGCTAATCAGCTTCTCAACCCCTGTTGGGTTGCCGATTTTGCCGATTGCATCAATGGCGGCGTTGGCGTAGAGAGAAGTCTTCTGTACTCTCTCTGAAGGCGCGGACTGTTCTGCCAGCTCTTGCAGTTTTGCAAGGTGAGACTCGTCTTTGAACTCTCCGATCATCTCAATAAGACAGGACCCTTCAAGGTCTTTGAGGGTTGCGCAGTAGTGGTTTTGCCATATGTGCTGGGAGAAATTCTTGCTGATCTCGCTTTTCGTTTCACCAGAAAGCAAGGACGCTTTTGCTTCCTCGAGTCGTTTCAAATCGGGAGAGGATCTGTCACTGACGTCCATGGATAACCTGTTTGCCGACAGCCATTCGATCAGGTTGAGGGCTGCCAGTATTCGCAGAGCCGATCCACTTCCAGTAGCTAATTTGATCGTGTCTTCGAAACATGATGCAAGATCGAATGGCAAGATTTGTTCTACAGGGAAGGCTTTGTGATTGGGAGAGCAAAGTGCCAGGATCATTGCCATGCCGCCGTTTTGGACAGCCGGACGGCTGTCTTTTAGAAACGCCGACGGCTTCTGGTGGCGAGCTGCCGCTACCGCTGCATAGTCGGAAAGATTGTTGAGCGAGCAAAGTGCTTCGGCGAGAATTTCTGCCACTGAGGAAAACGGCCATTGGGAAATCGCGTTGATGCAATCCACGCGAAACCACGGCTCATCATCGAACATGTAGGCTTCGATCGCCTTCAGCGCATCTGGAGCTTTGGTTTGAGCGAGAGCGAGAACCGTATGGCAGAAAGCATTTCTGGCACTGCCGGCAGTATCGTTCAAAGATTTCGTCAAAACATCAACTGCATTGGGAGAACCAACGTACGCAATCAGCGTCGCCGCATTGGCTCTCACTCTCCAGTCTTCGGCGAAAGGCGGATTCTGGTTTGGCGCCAACATTCCATCACTATTGTCCGGCATCAAGCAATTGATGATTGCATCTTTCTGCGTGTCTTTGATCTCGGCAACGATAGCCTTCAGTTTGTCTTCCCAGAAGAGCGGCATAAGCTTGAGCGCAATGCCCATTTGCAGGCTGCTCTTGCTTTTCACCGCCGCCAAAATATCTGACCGGACATCTTCGAAAGATATGAAATGCTCCACGCCTCCACAGCAATCATATTTTTCGACAACTAGCTTAATATTCTCAGGATCAGGCTCCTTTCCATTAAGAATATTATGGCCTACTTCACGACA
>JAYRNY010000097.1:0-2881 GCA_041911975.1 bacterium
ATAACGATTGCGCACAGTCCGGATTCCGACGACGCTTTCATGTTCTACGCCCTTGCTAAGGACAAGCTCGACACGCAAGGCTTGAAAGTAAATCAGGTCTTGAAAGACATTCAGTCGCTCAATCAGGACGCCATAAATGGCAAGTACGAAGTATCGGCAATTTCTTTTGCGGCGTATCCATCGGTCTGCGATCGCTATGCTCTGATGCCGTGCGGCGCCAGCATGGGCTTCAAGTATGGTCCGATGGTGGTGGCAAAAACGGGCGTCAAGAAAGAAGACTTGAAAAACCTGACCGTAGCTATTCCCGGCAAATTGACCACGGCATTTTTGACGATGAACATGTGGCTGCCCGGACTGAAAACTATTGAAGTCGCCTTCGATCAAATTCTGGAAGCAGTAAGAGATGGAAAGGCTGATGCCGGCTTGATCATTCATGAAGGCCAGTTGACGTATCAAACTATGGGTCTGGAAAAAATCGTCGATCTCGGACAGTGGTGGTTCGATGAAACCGGCTTGCCGCTGCCGCTTGGCGGTAATGTCGTCCGCAAGGACCTGGGTGCTGAGTTGATTGCTCATGCTACGAAACTTTTGAAAGGCTCGATTGTGTACTCGCTGGAGCACAGAAAGGAAGCTCTGGAATACGCTCTCGAGTTCGCTCGCGACATGCCACCCGAATTGGCTGACAAATTCGTCGGCATGTACGTCAATGAAATGACTGTAGATTACGGAGACGAAGGTCGGGCTGCAATTACTCGACTCTTTGCTGAAGCGCACAAGCGCGGCGTCATCAAAGAGCAAGTCAAACTTGAGTTCGTTGGAGAACTGACTGGCGCAGCTGTTTAGCCTGGCAGCCTCAAATAAGATCTCGAAACTCAACCGGCAACGGTTGAGTTTTTCTTTGGAAAAACCATCGCGGTTTTAGTGAGCAAGCGGACACTTGCTCAGGGCAGATTCTAGTCGATGCGGTTCATGGCTGCTCCGGTATTGCTGCGAATTCTCACTACTTTTCCGGAACCATCTCTTTCCAGCATGAACGTGCAGCTGCTTGCATAGGTACCCGACCATGTAGCATTGCCGGTTTGGCAGTCGGGATTGATCATGCCGATGCCCACTTCTCCATATTGGTCTTGTTTCCAGCCGAATTTGTTTCCGTTCTGCCAGATTTGGATTCTCGAACCTGTGGCGCTCATCCAGGTGCCGGCGATATTGGGAACGTTGCTGGCCATACTCTTTTGCGCTTGCTGGATCATGGAGTTTGCCATTGCCACGGCTTCCGGTCTGATCAGGACAACTCCATCGTTGCCTACCATTCTTACTGCTTTGCCGCGCTCGTCAGCTTCAATTGTCGAACTTCCATAGCCTGTATTGAAGCCGGTCCACTGCGAGGTTTGAGACTTGCCGTCTTCGGCGATTACTCCACGCAGCGAAACGCCATTCATGTCCCAGCCGATGTTACGGCCGTTTTGCCAGTACACATAATTGACGCCGTTGGAGCCTATCCAGGCGCCGGAAACGTCAGGGATTCTCGATGCTGATGTGATTGTCGGCGATGATGTCGTTGCCGGTGTGGATGCTGCTGTCGTCGGCGGCAGCGCGGCAACTTGGACTGGTGGCTGGTGCTGCATCGCCGGCGGTGCCGGTGTTGCTTGTGCGGAAGATGTTACCGGCGTGGGTTTGGCTTGCGCAACCGAAGTAGAGTCATCGATATCCACAAGCGATTTTCTCGGCTGACTCGGCTTTGCAGCCAATAGCAAGTCTTCGCCTTTCCATTTGCTCATTTCCAGAACCGGAGTCTGCATGACACCGCGCTCGGCGGCAACCTGTTGTTGCACGCCCGTTTTCAAAGCGGCGAATGCATCGGTAAGTTTTGTGTTGTCACCTTTTGATTGCAGAGCTTCAATCAATGTGTGAGTGAACACTCCATTTGGATACTTCTTCGATTCCCATGAGGCCTCGCTTTTGGCGCTGGAGCAGATGACCATGTGCCCGGTGCCCTGTGCAATTGCAGAAGCGTCGACGTTGGATGATCGTACCAGTCCTTTGCTTTCGCCGGCGCCACCGGAATGGCATGCATCGAGAATAACGAGGACTCGATTGCTGTGCACGCGTTCTTTTATCGTCGCTGCCAGATGTTGAATGGGAATGCCGGTTGTGAATAGCTTCTCCGGATTAGTGTCATGCGCGACAACGTAGTTGACGCCTGCGACATCAAGGTCAGAAGGGCTTCCGTGGCTGGAGATGAAAATGACGACCAGATCGTCGGGAAGGCTGACCCGAGGCAGCCAGCTGTCACCTAGGACGTCGAGAATCTTGTCTTTTGTCGCTTGCTCGTTCTGCAAAAGCTTGATGTGATCGGGAGCAAAGTTGCATTTGTTGACCAGGAAATCGCGAAAATCCTGAGCATCTTTGGCAGCATATTTGAGGTTCAAAGACGGGATGGCAAATTGGCTGATGCCGACCACCAGAGCCCATTTGTCTTTGACAGGCGTGTTGATCGCAGCTGGGGCGGCAGGCGGTGCAGCTTGAGCAGGCAGTCCGGAGACGGCCGTTGCCATTGCAAAGAGCATAGCGATTGCCAAGGCGCTAAGCCTCTTTAGCATCGGTATCACCTCCAGTCTGTGACCGCTTTAACTCTTGCCCCATCGGTCGATCGGGGCAGGGAGCATTATACTATGCGGCTTCTTTTACTCTATTTTGTCCCGGCGAGCTTGCTCGTAAGCGATGATCAGGTAGACGAAACTGGCGAAATTGGACACTTCAACGAGGCGCCAGTGCTCGTTCTGCTTTTCCATGCGCAGTTCTAAAAGCATATTGGTGTCGTAGCGTTTGTTGAATAGAGTCACGCCTATTGTGGCGTCGTTCTTGCGCAGTCTGATGAAAG
>JAYRNY010000098.1:0-7152 GCA_041911975.1 bacterium
CTGATCGTCGACGAATTGATACCACTTTTCCCGAGGTACGAAGTATCCTTCCAACACCTTCTGTGCGTCGAGAATGCCATTTGTGACGAGCACGTACGGCAGCTTTGTCGATGCGCCGTTCACCTTCATCTGCACTTCTTTATCGTTCAAAATTGAGATGCTTACAGTTCTGTCGAGCGAAGTGTAGGTGGTGCCTACACGTCCATAGACTTCAGCATCTGACTTGACGCCTTTTGTAGTGCTGTTTTTCACCAGGGTCTGCATCCACATGGATGCTCCGACCAGGAGCAGAAGCGAGCAAATGGCGGGAATGATGATGTGTTGCCAGCGTCCTAATGTTTTGAGCGCGCGGACTTTGAATGCGACATTGGTCTGCGGGCTTGTAGTGCCTTCTTCGTCCTGCAGAGCATCCAGTTGGAGTTCCAGCTCTTTGGTGGCTTTGAAAGTATCGCGCTTGCGAAAACCATCCGCGCCTCCATAGCCAGCCTGCTGGGCAAAGTCGATGCGCTCCACTTCGGTTGGCCTGGCCCGTCTCTCGAGCCAGCCTGCATAGCCTTCACGGAATCGTTTTGTAAGAGGATCGCCTGCGCCCAGACCCTCTTCCGCGTTCTGCATTGCACGCGAGTACATCTGACCGGCCTCGTCGCTGCGCCCCAGCAACTCATAGGCAGTTGCCAGCCGGAAGGATATGACTATCATGTCCGGATCATGCCTGCCCAGCATCTTTTCGCCAAGGTTCAGCAGGCGCTCGAAGATAGGAATGGCTTTCTCAAAGTCATCAAGAGCACAATAGACTTCGGTGAGCTTTTGCAGGCAATTCGCCATATCAGGGTCCAGAGACCCTTGCGGGGTTTCCAATAGCCCGATTGCTCTGGTTAGAAGTGGTTCAGCATCGGCAAAGCGCTGCTCGGCTACGGCTTTGTCCGCATCCGCTACCAAGATCTGGACCTCGTCAGGTCCCCAATCTAGATTGTCGATATCCATGCCAGCAGGCTTTTCTCGCGCCCTGAATACTTAACCCCGATTTCAATTCTATACGAGTGCTCATGTACTTTTACTGCTTGACCATTACCAACTGCTCTGCAAAAGCTCATTTGCTTATGTTTTTTTCGTGCGGATATAATTTCGACGATGAAGACCTCACGTGCTGTCGCCTCCCCTCTGGGTGGCAAATCATTCAATTTCGTCCGAAGTCTGCGGGCGATAAAATTTGCTCTTTTCGTTTTGGCTCTAGGTTGGGTGCTCTTGCCGGTTATGGCCGCCGGGCAGCAGGACCTGAACAGCCTGGAAATGCACTTTTTTGAGCATACTTACCCGCAGGACACTACAGAAGACAGGCTGACCAGATTGGAAAAGCTGGTCTTTGGTGAAGCACGCAGCGGTGACAATCAATCACGCCTGCAGCAACTCGTAAGCGCGCTGCCGGCACCCGAGCCAAGTGATCCTGCAAGCATGTCGCAATCAGGATCAAACCAGAGTTCTCAGAACTCATCGAATACATCCGCCAATGCAGCCAACTCGACGAGCGACTCGAACGGCGACGATGCTCCGGACACGACAAGCGGCACCGATTATCCGCGTGTTACAGAATTGGAAACAGCACTTCTTGGAAAAACCTATCAGGCAGAGCCGATTAAGCATAGATTGGATCAGTTGGAATTGAAAATCTTCGGTAAAACACATTCCACCGAAGATCTGGCCGATCGCGTGGACAGAATCGCACAGTACGCCGACAAGAAATTCAACGGCAAGCAAAGCTCTGCTTTCTCTCAGAGCGAACCGGTCAACGGTAGCGTCGAACAGAAAGTGAGCTGGCTGGAATCACAGATAGAAGGGCAGACTTTTCCGCAAAAGCCAATGATCGAACGCCTGCGCCCACTGGAACAGGCAATGTTTCCAACAGATCCGACCGACATACATGCCTCTATTCCCGAGCAAGTAAATATGCTCATGAGTGCCGTCGAGCTTTTGCACAAGCAGCAGGCGGGTCAGGCCTCCGGCAGCGATGAATTAAACATTGCTTCTCTGCATCAGAGGTCTCAGCAGCAACAAACCGGCTATGCGCGCCAGAGCGATTTGCAGCGCGAATTCGAGGATGACAACGGACCGGCTCCACAACAGAATTATTCACCCAATTATCATCAGCAACAGCCTAATCAAACCGCATCAAACTATGCGCAGAGCCAGCCAGCATATACGCAATCACAGGGATATGGCGGTCAATACACACCACCTGCTCAGTACTCACAACCGGCGCAAAACGCCAGCAACGCTCAAACACATCATGGTCATCCGTTCTTTCGCGGTCTTGCCAAAGCGCTTGGCGAAGTTGGAGCGATGGTGGGAACCAGTGTGATGCAAGGTGGCATGATGGGCGGCTACGGCATGCCTAATTACGGATACGGTGGTGTGCCGGGCGGCGCCGTATTTGGATTTCCATAATGAAGTTTCCGCAGACGAGACTGCGTTCGAATGACGAGTGAAGTAAAAGGCGGAATGCAAAACGTCTTGGTCGGCGGCGCCGGAGAAAAAACACTGAAGAAAGTGGCGAATCGCCTCATTCCGTACATGTTTTCTCTTTACATTCTTTCCTATCTGGACCGCATCAATGTGTCCTTTGCCGGACTGCAAATGTATACGGATTTGAAAATGACGGACGAGGATTTCGGATTTGGTCTGGCGGTTTTTTTCATCGGCTATTTCCTCTGTGGCGCACCGGGCAATATCGTGATGGAGAAGATTGGCGCCCGCAAATGGATTTCAGCGCTCATGATTGTCTGGGGCGGTATCACCATGGCCCTTTCTCTGGCAAATTCGATCCATTCGTTTTATGCATTGCGCTTTTTTCTTGGTGCTGCCGAGGCTGGATTTTTTCCGGGAATGATCCTCTACCTGACATACTGGTTTCCTGAAAAACAAAGGGGCGTAGCAGTCGCCAAATTCATGGCGGCGATCCCGGCTGCCGGTGTTCTTGGTGGTCTGATTTCCTCAAAGATTCTTGAGATGGGCGGGCTGATGGGACTGCCGGGTTGGAAGTGGTTGTTTTTGATCACCGGCTTTCCGTCCCTATTGATGGGAATCCTTACGTTGTTTTTTCTGACCGATAAGCCGGATGGCGCCAAATGGTTGAGTGCGGACGAAAAGGAATGGTTAATTGCCGAAGTCGAAAAGGATCGTCAAAAGACCGCACATAAGGAAGCTAATCAAGGAGTCAAACTCTTCCATCGAGAAACAGCCGGGTCGCTGGTATTGCTCTCACTTCTCTATTTCTCGTTGACGCTGGGGATGTACGGATTCCAACTCTGGCTTCCAAAAATTATCAAAGGGTTCGGAGGGTTGTCCGATAGCCAGACGGCCCTCGTTACCGTTTTGCCGGCAATATTTCAGGCAATAGGAATGATTGTGATTGCCAAGAGCTCCGAGCGCACGGGCGAGCGCCGTCTTCATGTAGCTGCATCGGCAACCATTGCCGCGGTCGGATTCGTGCTCACCAGCATGATCGACAATCCCTGGCTCTCGCTTGTCACTCTAAGTATGACCGCCTTCGGCATCTGGGGAACAGTTGGACCTTTCTGGTCACTGAGCACGGCTATCCTGCCGCAGAGAATCAAGGCAGCAGGCATCGGCTTCGTTAATTCCACAGGTAATCTTGGGGGTTTCGTCGGACCTTACATTGTTGGAGCGATAAAACAATCGACTGGAAACTTTCACTACGGTCTCTACACGATGGCTGCTTCGTTGATAATGGCTGGAATACTATCCTTCTTCAGCGAGAAGCTATTAAGGAAAGGCACGCGAATCTAAACTTGATTTGGCAAAGGGGAAAGAAATGCATTTCAAAATTGAAACATCGCTGGCTCTGTCACTCGTACTTTCTCTGTTAGCCTGCGGCTTTTCGCCAGCAAAGGCAGGTGGCGAATCGCTGCCGAATCCGGACAATATGATCATCGAAGGAATTCCCCCGGTGCCACTAAGTATAGTGTCTGGTTGCGAGAAGTACACCAATTTCAGAAATGCGTTCGTGGCCAGTTGGCATCCGAAAAAAAGAGAAATGTTAATCAACACCAGATTTGGAGATACCCAACAAGTACATCAATTAAAAACACCAATGGGCGCAAGAAGCCAGCTGACCTTCTATTCCGACAGGGTTGCCGGTGGAGCTTTTCAGCCAGTCGACGGCGACTATTTCGTCTTCAGTAAGGACAGAGGCGGCGACGAATTTTTTCAGCTATACAGATATGATCTGGTCTCCAAAGACACTTCATTGATCACCGATGGGAAGTCTAGAAACACTGGCGGCCGTTTTTCCAAAGACGGAAAGTTCGTTGTCTACAACTCCAGCCGCCGCGACGGAAAGAACAATGACATTTACATCGTCGATCCTAGAAATCCAAAGTCGGACAAGCTTTTAGCACAAGTCAAGGGAGAGGGTTTCTCAGTGAGCGACGTATCCTATGATGGAAAAACGGTTGTCGTCAACGAAGAAATTTCAATCAATGAATGTTATTTGTGGCTGGCTGATATTGCCACTGGGAAGATGACTCCATTAACGGAAAGAAAGGCTGGAGAGCCAACCAGCTATCAATTTATTCGCTTTGCACCGGACGGGAAAGGATTATACGTCACCACAGACAGTGGCTCCGAATTTCTCAGACTTTGCTACCTCGATCTGGCAACCAAAAAATTGAAACCTCTCACGAGCGATATCAACTGGGACGTCCAAGAATTCGATATGTCATATGACGGCAAGATGATTGCCTTTGCAGTCAATGAAGACGGCTTTGGCAAGCTCTATTTGATGAACACTTCCACAGGGAAATACTGGGCGCCCAAAGACATTCCTAAAGGCGAAGTTTTTGGACTGGACTGGCATAAGAACTGCCGCGATCTCGCATTTCAAGTTCAAAGTGCGCGCACTCCCACCGATGTTTTCAGCCTCGACACGAAAACCAACAAAGTAGAGCGTTGGACGGAAAGCGAGACAGGGACTGTAGTTGCTGCAAACTTCTCCGAGCCCGAGCTGATCAAATGGAAGACTTTTGACAAAAAGGAGATCTCCGGTTTCTACTACAAACCGAATGCAAGATTCACAGGCAAGCGCCCGGTCATCATCGTGATTCATGGCGGTCCGGAAGGACAGTCGCGCCCGGGCTATCTCGGTCGTCTCAACTACTACTTGAATGAGCTGGGAGTAGCGCTGATTTTTCCGAACGTGCGCGGATCGTCTGGATACGGCAAGTCATTTCTCAAGCTCGACAATGGTTTCAATCGCGTCGACTCTTACAAAGACATAGATGCGCTCTTTGACTGGGTAGCTAAGCAGAAAGATCTTGATGCTTCCAAGCTCATGGTCACCGGTGGCAGCTATGGAGGGCACATGACTCTGGCTATCTCTACCTTCTATCCGGAGCGCATTACCTGTGCCGTAGACGTTGTAGGCATGTCAAATCTGGTCACGTTTCTTGAACACACGCAGGAGTATCGCCGCGATCTCAGGCGTGTTGAATATGGTGATGAACGTGATTCAAGAATGCGGGAATTTCTTGAAAGCATTGCCCCACTAAATAAGGTCGGTAAGATCGAAAAGCCGCTCTTCGTCGTGCAGGGCGAAAACGACCCACGTGTGCCGGCAAGCGAGGCTCGGCAGATTGTAGATGCAACCAAGAGGAAAGGGGTGCCAATCTGGTACTTGTCGGCTAAAGACGAAGGGCATGGTTTTGCCAAGAAAAAAAACAGCGACTTTCAGTTTTATTCGACTGTTATGTTCGTACAAAAATATCTGCTGGGCGGTGCCGCAGCGTCCGTAGATGCAGAGGGTAGAACCACGCACTGAGCCAGCGATTGCGGCTCTAAAGCAGGATTCGGACTGGCAGAGTAGGATAGTTGTATGTGCAGTCTTTGTGTTGAGCCTTCAATGCAATCCATCGTTTAACAAATTGGCGTATATGGCTACACCCTCATCCATCTCGCTGTGCGAGTTACCAATCTTTCCCTTGCCAGACGTTGTGCTTTTTCCAGGCCGTCCGTTGCCTCTGCACATCTTTGAAGATCGCTACCGGCTCATGATCAACACGGTGCTCGAGGGTGACAGAAAATTCGGCGTTTTGCTCTGGAATCCGACCATTTCCAAATCAGTCAACATCGGCTGCGCAACGGAGATAGGCGAAGTCGTGAAATTGAAAGACGGGCGCATGAACATCATGACCGTTGGTTTGCAGCGTTTTCGCATTGTCGAGATCGTTAAGCAGCAACCCTATCTGGTTGGAAAAGTTGAATGGCTGGATGATCTGACGCCCGATGCTGAGACACTTGCCGTAGGCCAACAGGTAGACCTCTCTCTGCGTGATGTAGTACGGTTGGCTAACAAACTTACCCACAAAGACAACATCATTCCTGATGATTTGCCTTCAGATCCCTTATATCTCTCCTTTTGGGTGGCATCTCTCTTTTTCAACTCGTCAGATGACCGTCAGGAACTACTTGAGATGTGTGAAACAAGCGCGCGTCTGAAAAGAGAGCTTAGCCTGCTCAATTCGCTCAAGAGCGAGCTGGCTGCAAGGGCGGCAATTGAAGACGTTTTTAGAAAGTAATCAGCGCTGGTCTTTACGCTTTGGATTGAGCGAATCGAAGCCAAAATCAATTGGCGTCAATGATTGCGTGCACTGCATACAACCAGGACCGCTGTAGAAGCGTCCGCACACTTCGCAAACTTGCTCCGCTTGCTTGGCTTTTCTTTCTTCGATTGCCCGTTTCTGCGCCGGTGTCACGGGCTTATCGTCGGGCTGAGCTGTCGGGTCCTGTGGCAGCGGTTGCGGCGCTTGTTGAGGTGGCAACGGTACATGGTTCTGCGCAGGCGCCGTGTAAGTCGGCTGCGCAGGCGGTGGTGCCTGATATACAGGTTGTGCAGGTTGCTGGTATTGCTGTGGTGGTGCCTGATATGTAGGCTGCGGTGGTGCCAAGTAGACAGGTTGCGGATCCGTAGAAGGCGGTGCCGTATAGACAGGCTGCGCCGATTGTAGATCCGGCGGTTGGGGCACCGGTTGAGGCTGTTGATACTGCGGCGGCGGTTCCGGCGGTTGAGGCTGCTGATACTGCGGCTGCGGTTCCGGCGGTTGAGGCTGCTGATACTGCGTCTGTTGTTCCTGCTGCTGA
>JAYRNY010000099.1:0-3706 GCA_041911975.1 bacterium
CGGTATCTCGTGAAAAACCGTCTTAATTCAAAACGCCGTGCCTGGATCTGTGCCGCTCTAGCATTCAGCCTCGCCTGTTGCGGCAGTCAGATAAAAGTGCTGGCAGAAGCGAAGAAAGGTAGAGAAGACCCTACTTGTGTCGAAGCGCGGGCACTGATAGAAGCCAGCAAAGTTGCGGATGCAGAGGCGAAACTAGCTGCCGCTCTGCGCTCCAAACTGGCTATCGACAGCATTCGCATGCTGCATGCCGACACGCTTTACCAACTCGGCAGATTTCACTTTGCGGCCGAGGAAATCAAAGTTGTACTTAGCAATGAGCCGAAGAACGCCGATGCTTGTTTGCTGAGTGGGAAGATTTTTCAGAGCATGCACCACCCCACCGATGCTGTGTCCGCATACAAGCAGTTTCAACTTCTCAAGCCGGATGATCCGCGCAGCCAGCAGTATGCCGCGTTAATCACCGTGCTGGAGTCAGAGGCAAAAACCGCAGCGCAGAAAAAGGTTGCAGCCAGCACCGGTGATGACTATCTGGCGGCAGTGGCGGGCAGCAACTTGCTCAGATGGAAAACGGACAAACCAATTTCGGTTTATGTGAAAGACGGCAGCCATGTAGAAGGCTACAGACCTGAGTACGAAGAATCGCTTCGCCAGGCCTTCGACGAATGGACAGAAGCGACGGATGGAAAGATTCGCTTTGTTTTTATCCAGGACCCCAGCATTGCGCAAATGTCGGTCAACTGGACAAATGACTTGCACGCTCCAGCAATGACGGCGGAGGCAGGAATCGCCAAGACTTCGTTTGGTGGCAACGGCATTGAAAATGCAGAGATTTCACTGCTTACACTGGACCCACTCAAAGATGGTCCTCTTGGGAAGAATCGATTGTTCAATACTTGTTTGCATGAGATCGGTCATGCCCTTGGATTGCAAGGACACAGTCCGCATGAAGATGACATCATGAGCACAACTCTTATCGTGCAGCAAGGATTGTCGCCTCGCGATATTCGCACAATAAATGCTCTCTATTCGGATAAGACGACTGCCGACAGAAAGTTGCCGGACAAGGACGAGTATGGGCGCCCTCTTCCGCCATCTGTAATTTGCCAGCGGCACGTGCAGGAAGGCTCAGTCGCAGCAGGAAACAATCAATTCGAAAAGGCAATTTCGGAGTTTGAAGCGGCACTGCAAATCGACCCGAAGCAGGAGCGTGCTCGTGAAGGCGTGGCGATTTCGTACAACAATATGGCAGTTGAAAAGGACACCAGTACGGATAAGGCAGTCGAGTTGTTTCGCAAGGCCCTCTTCTGGGATCCGACTTGCGATGTTGCACGAGGCAATCTAAATTCTTACCTGCAATCAATGGGAATGGATCCAAAATCATTTGATGTCCGCGTCAAGCTGGCAGAAGAGTGTCTGTCGAAAAACGATCCCAACGGTGCAATCGTCGAATATACAGAGGCTCTGATATACAAACCGGATGATGCCGTCGAGAAAAAGCTGGAAGCATTGAAAACACGCGGCAAACTTCACGGGATTCCGCGTTAATTGTCGCCGTTTTGATTTTGAGACAGGTTTTCCGAATGTTCTTCATTCTCCTGGAATTTCTCCCATGAGTTGATTGTGCTTATCGGCGCAGGGTGCTGTTTGTCGTATACGATCAAAACATTGGTCAAGGGACGTCCGGCTTTGATCAGTATCGCTCCATCGTGTGCCAGCGCCCGGGAGGCACCACCGTCCAAATTCATTGCTTCGTAGCAGCCTACTTTTTTCATCATCTCGGCTTCCTTTTCCAGTGAAAGTCCATACAAGAAAGTACAGATGTAAATCTTGTCCTTGGTGGCCGGATAACCCATGGCCTGACGCGGTCCAATCGTGAGGACGTGCGAATCCGTGAAGCCTTCGATTTCCGGATGAACCCAGACCTCTCCCTGGCGCAGCAAACGCGGTCCACACGTCAAAGAAAACCAGTGCTTATCCCACTGCGGCTGCCCTTCAACTCGCGCTGTAACCATCTCCAACTTGTTCTCGGCTCTAATACCAAGAGTGGTGCCATAATTTTCCCACTGACTGTATTTCAACACTTTACCGTCAGAAACCAGATTGCCCATGACTCGCTGCTGAGAATCTTTGCTAAAAAATGTTCCATTCACAAGAACCGCACCTTTGTGCTTTGTGACGAACGATTCGAAGTTCTCAGCACCGTATGACACGTTGGCGCTGTTCGCTTGTTCGGCGTTATGCGGAAGAAGCACCGACAAATATGTATCGTAGTCCGTCAGATCAATGGTCGTCTGGTAAAAAGGAATGCCATTGATTTTGCGTTTTTCAAATTTAACGGGGTGTTTTTTCCCGCGAACCTTTTTGTTTGCCTTTTGCGGCGGCGGAATGAAGAATTGCGGTGGCGGCGGCAACCCGATTTCCGCCAGCTCTTCTTTAGTCGGTGGAGGGAGCGCAAAACGAGGAGGCTCAGGCCACTTCTTTTCCTCGACGGTCTGTGCGGGAAGACCCGGATGCTCGATCGGCGATGGTCGCATCAGTTCTTTGAATTTCTCTTCGATCAAGCTGCATCCGTTCAAAAGAATCAGCGTGCAAACTGCAATCGTAAAGCGAAAGACTCTTCTGGCAGATTGGTTGCCTCGGCTTTTCATCATCGACCCAATGTTGTATACAGATCACCGGCGGGCAATTCATAGAGCGCGCGCAGTGTCGGGTAGTCGTTCTTTGTCACGGCAGCTCCCGGATCAAACATTGTTTGAACAGTTTAGCCGCCTCGACAAAATTTCGCTGCAAGTAACAGGCGAATGCTTTCTTCTGCAATGCTTCGACACCGACAGACAAGGGCTTAGTCTTTTTGCGAGGAGCAGAGACCCGAGCCTCAGCGCCAATGGCACCAAATAAGCTACCAGCAAAAATCAGGCTGAGCAACGAAGCAATTGCAATTTTGTTTTGAAAAAACTTTGCCGAGTGCATATGCGACTTCAATACAGATTCCACGAGAACCGTTTTATCACTTCTAATTAGCTTCTGATTTTATCCCACTAAAGAGAATAACCAAGTGAAATTATTCCGCAACAGGATTAACCCCAATCAGGATTTCATTGCCGCATCAAAAACCAATGACTGTATTTGAGCCGGACTGTTCTCCATTTCGTCTATTGAATAGGTTATGACAGTCATCCCGAATTTCATCAAGGACGAGATCGACTCTTCCTTTACCCGCATAGATAAGCCATTAAGGTCATGGAGAATTTCTGTATAAGACAAGGTTCCGGCAAGCGATCTGGTGTGAGCCAACATGACTTCTCTTACCAGAGCGGTTATTTGCTCGGGAGTCTGATTCAAGAAGGCTTCTGCCGCGATGAGAACGCTTACCGGATCGGCTTTCACTTTCACTTGAGCCACGGCTCTAAACTTGATTTGCGTTCCGTCCTTTGTTACATAAGGCGTCGACGGCTCCAGCGCGATAGACATGCACTCGAGGCTCAAGTAGCTGGCCTGCTGAATGACGGGAAAGACGACTGTGCCGCCGCCGATTACTACTTTGTGCCCGCCACCACCGGTTGAAACAGCAGTGCAAGCAGGTCCTGAATGGCAATTAGGCGAGACCTGCGTACCATCGTTGGAAAGCATGCCCGAAATTATCATCGCCTGGTTCGGCGGGCAATGCTTGTAGAACGAACTCGTCATCCACACAAAGAAACCCAAG
>JAYRNY010000100.1:0-2884 GCA_041911975.1 bacterium
CTGCAGCTTGTCCATTAGCCAGATCACGATCTGACAAACCGATTTGTTCAATTGTGTAAGTGGTGCTTTTCTCTGCTTCATTTCTCACAGGTGGAAACCTGTCGGCATCGCGAGTCAATGCATTTTTTGTGTAGACAGAGAACTGAGCTTCACTGTCCATCTCGGTAAGCTGCTCGCTCACTGCATCTTCGTACTTGTTCTTCGGCTTTGCAACGACTTCGACTCTGGCAAGATTAGCATCTTGTTTCGGCGACGCCGGTCTCACTTCACAGACGTTGCCATGGACTGTAAAAGGAGCAGATGCAAGCGAGCGATCCGCCGGATATATTGGTGCGGAAAAGTCAAGCTGCTGACCGAAAAGTTGAGAACTAAATCTATCAGCTAATCTTGAATTACCACTGGGAGAACTGCCGGTAGCGATACGGTTATCAGCAATGTTCAGAAAGTTTAGATTTCGAAGGTTCTCGCCATTGACCGCAGGATTAGGAATATCTATTTGTTCAATCGCCATTTTGTTGTCCTCGGGTATGAACATAGTTGGGGGAACGCCACGTCATTCACCTTCACTGTTATATGCAGTGAATAAATGGTTATAGCGCCTGGAACCGTCGGATAACCGGCTATACACGATTTATCCCGAAATTGGACAAAATCCGGGAATTTAATCCGAAGCCGGGGTGCCGTACAGGCAAAAGCAGCGAGTAGGGCCTTTGATAACGTACAATTGTGCGCTGAGTATGCCTTAAGAGCAGGAAATATGATCCGGGGCTTTCAAGAAATGTTTTCGATGAGTGCACTGTTCCAAGTCTGTTCAAACAATTGGCTGCCGAAGTGCTGCGCCCTGACCATCGTTCTGTTTCTCATCTTGTTCAGAACTTCACAGGCTCTCGGGCAGAACAGGGAAGACGTTATTTCGCTAAGCCCAACCACGCCCGTGCTATGGCAATGGGTGCCGATAGCCGGTTCACCTTTGCAGACCGTTATAGACGCAAAGCGCTCGCTCATGTATGTAGCACTGAAAGAAAATGGCGTTGAGATTCTTCAGCTCAACAATCCACACCCGCCGAAGTCGATCGCAAAAGTTCCGAGCCTGTTTTTCGCGGAGCTGGATGCGGTAGCAATAGCGCAAAAGGGCAATTATCTGTATGTCGCACTCGGTGACATTTTTGCCCATCGATATGCGAAAGCGGGATTGGTCACCATTGATGTCAGCAATCCAGCAGCACCACGGGTGATATCGCTATGGCAGTCTCCGCAGCATACCGGAGGAAGCTCCAGCATTCTCATCGACGCAGACCACCTCTATCTGGGAGCAATGACGGCAGGTGTCTTCATCTTTCATCTTGCAGAGTCAGGCAAGCCTGAGCTGGTCTCGTCATTTCAACCAAATCCTAACTTTCCAGTGCCGAATCCTGATCGCATTCATCGCCCCAATGTAAGAGCAATGGCGCTTCACAATCAGCACCTCTTTGTTTGCTATGACTCGGGCGGTTTGCGAATTATAGATCTCAGCGATTTGACGGCACCGAGGGAAATTGGATGCTATCTGAATCAAAAGCTCATCGGTCAGCAGCAAGCCTACAACGGAATCGCTCTCTTTCCACCCTTTGCGTATCTAACCTGTGACTATGCGGGCGTTGAGGTTGTAGACGTTTCCAATCTCAAGTCCATAAGACAAGCAGCATGGTGGGATCCCTGGCGCAAAGCTTCCGGGCATAATTTCTGGTTTGGCAGTCATGGTCATGCCAATCAAATCCAGATGGATTTGAGAACACAGCGACTGTATGTTTCGGCCGGCGACTGCGAGCTTGTCGTTCTTGATGCCAGTGACCCGGTCAATCCGACCATATACGCTCACTATGGTGAGCCAGGCGACAATGCGGGAGCCTGGGGAGTTACCTTTGATCGGGGAGTAGCATACTTGAGTTGCATTCGAGCAATTGTGCCATTTCACAGTAATTTCAATGGCATCAAGGCACTCGACTGTCGCCAGTAGCCATATCAGTTGCAGGGCTGAAGGTCTCTTACTTCAAGTATTCCTGTGCCGGATAGAACACCTGTGGCCTTCAGATGATCGCAAAAGTAGGATGGTGGCTTCGGCAATGGATCTGACTTCGCCAGAATCGTCAAAACATCAAGTCGCAGCGGCGAATCTTCGTTGACTTTGTAGTTGTAGATATGACCATCGGCATCGACTTCGAAAGTGAATTCACAATCGCTGTAGCTATCCTGTACTTGCGTCTTGCAAAACTTGCGCAGTGCGTCGGCTAGAGAAATTCGATACCTTTCTCTAGCATCTTCGTTGAGAGCAAGCGGATGAAACTCCTCATCAAGCCTGTAAATGCGTTGGATATCCTGTTTATCCTCAATACTTATAAATTCCAGTAGAGGGCCCGGTTTACCCATCATTACTCCTCGGTGAACCGAATGTTTCAAACCGAGAACGTGCCCAATCTCATGCTCACCGACATGAATAACACCGTTAGTATCGGCGTCTTTGTCTATGGCTAGATTGATAACCGCCGCTGTAGTATTGCGAAAATCACCGCGATAGTGGGCTTCGCCCTGGCGTTTGCGCGAGGTTTCGTTGACATAGACGACCTTTACGTCATACGGTTTTGCATCAACGAACTGGAACTGAGCAAAGTTGTTGGTGGCATTCGTCCACTCCTGAAAGCTTTGCCTCATCAATTGCGGGTAGTGTTTCTTAAAGCGCCAGACTCCCTTTTCCACCGGAGCAAAATAGACTTTCAGAGGAAATCTACTGCGTCTCCAGCAATGTTCTATATGGTTGTCGGGGCTTTCTAAGTCCCGGCTTTTAGCTCCCGCTAAAGGTCTTCCACAGACTCGAGCGGCGGAAGGCGACGAGCGCTTAGCCGCTTGC